>DATMYT010000626.1:0-3377 GCA_035560855.1 Negativicutes bacterium
ATGCACGCGTCAAGCCCGACATAGTTTTTGTGAATCTCTTTTTTATGCAAAACAGTCGACACCAGATACCCATAAGGGCCGGTAATCATTCGTCCGCATTCCATGGCAATCTTCAACGTTTGCAGCTGGTTGCCCACGATTTTTTCTTCATAGGCCTTTTTAATTCCCTCCCCGACATACGACAGGTCCACCGGCTTCTGCTCCGGTTTGTAAGGAATGCCGATACCTCCGCCAAAGTTGACAAACTCCATATCAATCCCGAGTTCCCGATGAAGTTCCAGGATAAGGTCGAACATCATGTCGGCTGTGGCAATAAAACTGTCGGGGTTAAGCTCATTGGAAATAACCATGGTGTGAATGCCAAAACGCTTAACGCCTTTTTCCTTCATCATGCGGTAGGCTTGAAAAATTTGTTCCTTTGTCAAACCGAATTTTGCCTCAGATGGATATCCTATGATGGAATTGCCGTCTTGCAACAAAGAACCCGGATTGTAGCGAAAAGAAATAACGTCAGGAAGTCCGACATGCTTCTCCAGGAATGCAATATGGCTGATATCGTCGAGGTTAATGATCGCTCCCATTTCCCGGGCTTTTTGGAACTCACTTGTCGGGGTATCGTTAGACGAGAACATAATATCTTCGCCGGAAATACCGGCCATTTCGGCCAAAACAAGCTCGGGCAACGAGCTGCAGTCCGCACCGAATCCCTCTTCTCGAAGAACGTTCAAGATCGCTGGATTGGGTGTAGCTTTTACAGCAAAATATTCTTTGAAATGAGGCGCCCATGAGAAAGCCGCAACAAACTTGCGAGCGTTATTCCTGATTGCCGCTTCATCGTAGATGTGAAAAGGAGTTGGATGCTTCCGAACAATACGTTCCAGCGCTTGGCAAGTGAAAGGAATTTTTTTTTCTGCCACTGTGTGTTCCTCCGATTATCAAAATTAATTTTGTGCTAAAAAGAAAGCGGTTCACGAACTAACTCGCAAACCGCAACCATGAACATTGTAATGCCCCGCAGTGCAAGATAGTTCTCCATACGGTGACGTATGACAGTCTTGTATTTATTCAACACAAAACCAGCATGGATTTCTGCCAGAACCCCATACTTCGGCGACTAATCCTTTCTGTACCTGTCATCGCTGGCAACTCCGGGTACATAATCTTATTAAGCCGCGCCCCTATCTGAATCCATATAGCATTGTTGACTAAAATATTAAGCCATTCCGTAAAGACTGTCAATCATTTTGAGCAACAACAATCAGGTAACACTTTCCAGTGCTCTTCGCAGTATAAGAACAATTCTATGCTTCAGCCTTCTGCAGTTTTTCCCCGACAAGATAGAAACTTTTCACAGAACAAAGAAGACCCCTGACTAAGTGAGTACAAACAACTTACTCAGTCGCGGACTGATACACCAAACAAAAAAAGTTGGCATCCGCTATTGGATACCAACTGCACTGCAAAATCACCACTGAATTACCATTTCCAAAAGCGACTTGTTCTTGACTCCGCTAGGCAACCTCCTTTCCTGTCTGACGCCTTCAGTTTTTACTTTTTTGCTATAATTAATATACATTCCGGCAGCGTCACGAGTAATGACAATGGCTCTCTGTCCTGGCGCCGTTTCCGTATCGATGGTCAAATTACCAGACACGGTATCCACATAAATCATGTCACACCATCCTCACGCTTGCCGTTTCAACTGCTGCCTGTGGAAAAACCGTGTGGCCCATAAACATGGCGTATACCTCTCCTCACTACATTCCACGCTGTTGTCTGTGTTTATACTCTATGCTAAATCTGCGCTTATCGCATTAGAACGGTGGTATAATTTTTGCGTCGAAAGCAAGGGGATTTATATAACATCAGCATAATTCTTTAGTGCAGTTTGTGCATGATCCCGTTAAGGAAGGAGTTTATTGGTGAGAACCATAATATATATTATTGATAGGTTAGTGGCGATTTGTCACATGGAGGTATCTGTTTGTGGAAGAATTTGACCAAGTTCTCCAAATCCTCATGGATGAGGATAAGCATCAAGGCTATTTCTTTGACTTGAAATATATCTTGAAAAAGGCCCATTCGGATCTTCAGCGAGATGAAATCATTAGAATAGTAGGTTCGATGGAGGCCAAGGGTCTTGTCAGTACACCCGCACGCAAAACAAAAGGCGCGCAGCTTCTTGTCAAGGTCAATCCTTCAGCCTACGATTACTTCAAAAACCGAGAAGAGCGAAAAGCCATTTTAGCCGCTGAGGAAGCTGAAGCTGCAGCGAAAGCTCTGGAAGAAAGTGAAGAACGTTCGTGGAACATAAAAATGGCATTTTGGAGCTATGTCGCCGGATTAATTTCCGGCTTGGCCCTCATGTGGAGCATGGTTAAATTTTTCCCGTAACCAACAGAAGAAATTACTGCACAGCAACTAACCACTATAATGTTCACGGGACAGAAGGCGTATCTGCGCTATGAACAGGATTAATGATCTTCTGCGTCGAATTTCATCTGTTGAACAGAAATAATGGGATTAGCGCCTATCTAAATTGGAGGATTTTTGAAATTGGATATTATTAAAAACGTCATAGATGTTTTTCTTCATCTTGATGATTATTTGAACGTGATTATTCAGAGCTATGGGCTACTGACCTATTTGATATTATTCATAATTATTTTTGCAGAAACCGGGCTTGTTGTCATGCCTTTTCTTCCCGGGGACTCGCTTTTGTTTGCAACAGGCGCCTTTGCTGCAGCGGGTGCGCTTGATATAAAGCTATTGCTTGCAACGTTAAGCATTGCTGCACTGCTTGGGGATACCGTTAACTACACCATGGGAAAATTTGTCGGCAAGAAAATATACGAACAGGAAACCGTTAAATTCATAAAAAAGGAACATCTGCTAAAAACTCACAGGTTCTATGAAAAACATGGAGCAGTAACCATAATTATAGCGAGATTCATCCCCATCATTCGTACCTTCGCCCCATTTGTCGCCGGAATAGGCGAAATGCGGTATTTAAAATTCATGTCTTATAATATAAGCGGTGGCCTATTGTGGGTCTTTTTGTTTGTAGCTGGAGGATACTTTTTCGGGAATCTGCCTGTGGTAAAAAACAATTTTTCGCTTTTTATTATGGCTGTGATATTGATTTCCGTCATGCCTGTAATTATTGGATTTTTCAGGGAATCTTCTAAGGTTGAAGAAGAAAACTGACATTTGCGGTATGACTTTCATTCAAAGCAAAAAGCTCTTCGGACAAATCATCCGAAGAGCTTTTATTTATTGAAGTATGCCGTTATTTTTTTTGTTTTGCTTGATACATGAGCTTATCGCTATGTTGAATAAGTTCCTGTAAATCATTATACGTACTGTCAAATATCGTC
>DATMYT010000627.1:0-3823 GCA_035560855.1 Negativicutes bacterium
GTTTTTAAATACAATCTCCAAGATTTTGTTGGCAGTTTCTTCTATCGCTTTGTTTGAAACATCGATAATTGGGCAACCGATTCGCTCCATGATCTTAGTCGCATATTCCAATTCTTCGCCGATTCGATTCAGTGTAGCATAATTGGCATCAGGTGGTAAACGCATGATTTTAAGCCGTTCGGCACGGATTTCATTAAGTTTGCGAGAATCAATTACCAAGCCGACTACTTTCTGCGGCGGCACTTGGAACAATTCATCCGGAGGCGGCACCTCAGGAACAAGGGGCACATTGGCTACCTTGATTTTCTTATGTGCTAGATACATGCTAAGCGGCGTTTTGGAAGTCCGAGACACGCCCACAATGATAAGATCCGCTTTTAGCAAACCCCAAGGGTTTTTTCCATCATCATACTTTACGGCAAATTCAATGGCTTCGACCCGTTTGAAATAATCCTGATCAAGCAAATGAATCAGACCAGGCTTAAGCTTAGGCGTCATATCGGCCACAGATTGGATCGCCCGGATCATCGGCCCCATAATATCAACGGTGACGAGATCAAGTTTCTTGGCTTCTTCCAATAAGGCTTCCCGCAAATCCGGCGATACCAAGGTATGACAGATAACACAAGGATGCTTTGCAGCCTCTCGCAAGGTTTCCTTGATCTGGACAGCCGAAGTGATATAGGGAATCCTGACAATATCAAACTTCCCCGAATCAAACTGGCTTGCTGTGGCGCGGGCGACCATTTCCGCCGTTTCGCCGATGGAATCAGACAATGCGTAAATGATAGGTAAAGCGGCTATGACGGTTACCTCCTTTTTCCCTGTCCCATTTCGACAAGCAACCGGGTAATGTTGGTTTTAGTCAACCGACCGACTACCTCAAAAGCCTTTTCCTCTTCGGCTCCCATTGGCCTGACAACCGGCAGACTGTCGATCTCGCCATCCACCAGTTTCTTCGCCGCAGCCAGAATAGGTTCTTCCGGATCGGTCATAATCATTTTCGACATCCCGGTCATTAATACCTTCACGGGAATTTTTTGCAGGTCACGACTTCCCATCGCAACTTTCAACAAATCTTTCCGTGAGACGACGCCCCGTAATATGCCACCGGGTTCTACTACGAAAACCGTTCCAACATCTTCGAGAAACATCGTCACAATAGTATCATAGGCGCTAGCGGTTGCTGCAACGACTACTGGAACAGATTGGACATCCCTCACTTTATAGCGGGCAATCTCTTCCGTCAGCATACTAAAAGCGCCCTTGCCTGTGTAATAATATCCAACTTTTGGCCGTGCGTCAAGTACACCTGACATGATGAGAATAGCGAGGTCGGGGCGCAGCGCCGCGCGGCTCACGCCCAACCTTTCGGCAAGATGCTCACCCGTCAATGGGCCGCCTTCCTTAACCATGTCAATGATTTTTTCCTGTCGAGGCGTCAGAAGAATGAAAACCACCCCTTTTCGAGATCTATATTACCATGTATATTCGCTATTTTCCACCCGTCCCCTGCCCGTAACCTTTTCTAAAATAATTCTTTGTTCAATTTGTGCAACCCAGTGCTTGGTAGCTTTCACGGCATCGGGATTAACGGAAATGGAATCGATCCCACTTCGCACTAGGAATTCCGTGAAATCTGGATAAACACTTGGAGCTTGCCCACAGATCGAAACGGTTTTGCCGTCCTTGTGCGCCACATCGATCAGATGACGAATGGCCCGCTTCACCGCAAGATTTCGCTCGTCGAAAATTTTAGCAACACTGTCGTTATCACGGTCACATCCGAGAATCAACATTGTCAAGTCATTTGAACCAATGGAATATCCATCAACATATTGGTTAAATTGATCAGCCAAAATAATATTTGATGGAATTTCAGCCATAAGCCATACTTTGAAGTCAGGACCACGCCGCAACCCTTCTTCCGCCATCAAAGCCGTTACTTTTGCAGCTTCTTCGACTGTCCGGCAGAAAGGAATCATCACATGCAGATTTTGAAATCCATATTCTTCCCGAACCTTTCTCACGGCGCGCACTTCCAGTCGGAATGCTTCGATGTATTTGGGATCGTAGTAACGGGAAGCTCCACGCCAACCTAGCAACGAACTAGGTTCTACCGGTTCATATTGATCTCCGCCTTTCAGATCACGGTATTCGCTGGATTTGAAATCGCTAAATCTCAATGTCACCGGTCGTGGCGCCATAGCTTGCGCCACTTTGCGAAAAGCATCCGCCAATACATTTACCACACGATCTGGCTGATTATTCTCGATCAAATACATCGGATGCTCATGAATGAACGTCGTCCAAATGAATTCTTCGCGCATCAGGCCAATTCCATCGGAGGGCAATGGAGAATAACGCATAGCCAAATCCGGATCGCCTAAGTTCATATATATTTTTGTCCCAGTCACCGGAAAAGTTTCCACTGCAAATCCAGGACCCGCTTCTGCCGGACGAGGAGCGGCGATCAAATCACTGATCACACCTTCGTATATCACGCCATTAGTGGCATCCACGGTAATCTGCATACCTGTCTGAATCGTCGTTGTAGCTGATTTCCCGCGACTTTTGGTACCAACTACGCAAGGAATTCCTAGTTCCCTACTGACAATAGATGCATGGCAAGTCATTCCACCGGAATCAGTAACGATAGCTTTGGCTTTTTTCATCGCCGGTACCCAATCCGGAGCTGTCATCTCGGTAACTAAAATCTCCCCATCTTTAAAATTATCAATCAGGTTTGGCGACAAAATCACATGAGCAATACCGCTCACACGACCAGGACTGGCCGGCAAACCTTTGACCAGGATATTTCTTTCTGCAATGTGCGCAACTTCCGGTTCTTTTTTCACAGACACAACCTCCTTATTTTCTGTCGCTGATGGTTTTGCTTTATTGGACCAAATGGTCTCCGGTCTGGCCTGCACAATCCAAATTTTCTTGGTGCGCTCGTCCAGTGCCCATTCAATATCCATATAAGTTCCGTAGTGTTTTTCAATATCAATGGCGTAACGGGCCAATTCCTTAATTTGCTCATCAGTCAGCACCGGTGCTTCGCGCAGTTCATCCGGTACAGCTTGCTCCACAACCCCCCCGCCTGGTCGCCGGATAAGTCGGATGGCTTTGTCATGTACTGAACGTTCTACAATGTCAAAACCTTCTTTTGCCACCCAAAAATTATCTGGAGTAACAGTTCCCTGAACAATATATTCGCCCAATCCCCAAGATCCCTCAATCAAAATATTTCGAGCTTCACCGGTAACTACATTAACCGTGAACATAACCCCGGAAGCCTCTGAGAATACCATCATCTGTACTACGGCGCTCAGGGCGACCTCAGTATGGCTATAGTTCTTCTTTGTCCTGTAATAGACTGCGCGGTCGGTGAACATCGAGGCATAGCATTCTTTGACTCTTTCCACCACTTCATCAGCGCCACACACATTCAGATAGCTTTCCTGTTGCCCAGCAAAGCTGGCGTCCGGCAAATCTTCCGCCGTCGCGCTGGAGCGAACCGCAACAAAAGGATTAGCCTCACCAACTTTTGCAGCCAATGCGGCATATGCCGTTCTAATGGCCTGGTCAAAAGCCTGCGGCAATGTCGCATCGACAATAGCCTGTCGAATTCTCGCGCTGATTTCGCGCAGTTGGCGACTATCCTCCACATCCGTCAAACCTGTCAAAATCTCACCAATCTTTTTATCTACGCCGGTCTCCCGCAAAAAAATCCGATATGCCTGGGATGTAGTGGCAAACCCATAAGGAACGGGAACCCCCGTCCGCGAAGTCATTTCCCCCAACGAAGCTGACTTCCCAC
>DATMYT010000628.1:0-7977 GCA_035560855.1 Negativicutes bacterium
AGCACCGCCTAAGGAAACACCGCCGATAGACACGCCGCCGCCGCCGCCGCTCGTATTATTTTGCACATGCGTAATCGCGCCCTTAACGAGAATTTGCGCCGGAGTCATGTTGCCTACACCCGGAGTTATAGCTCCCTGCGCCGTCCGGCCAGAAGCTGCAAGATCCTGCTCAGCCATCGCTTCTTTGCGCATATCTGTCTCTCCGAGCACGATAAATTTCCCGGTCTGGTTGAGAATGTCGGTCATTATTATACCCCAACCATCGCCAATATCCCATTGTCCGCTATATCCGGCCCGGTTTTCAAATTTGGACACCGATACAGTGTACCTTAATCCTCCGGTAGCACTGCTCGCAGGCATATCCGGAGCCGCCAGAGCAGCAACAGGAGTCAGGCTTACCAACACCACCACGCAAACGAAGAGAAGAGTCGCAATCGCACGTTTCATTTTTAAATCCATCCTTCCACATCCGGATTTTTTACCAGAGAGATGTCGGTTTTCCCTGTTGATTGGGAGCTGTCTGTCCCGGCGTTGCCGGCAGTACCGGTGGGCAAGCCATAGAACTACTGGAAGGCAAAGGACGTTGCACCAACACCATGTAGCACTGGCCGGGCGCAGGGCAAAAGCCAAATGCCGGAAGTCCCATGTAAGAAGATATTCCGCTTGATATGGACGATTCAGCCACCGGTAGCATTAGCGTATTCCAATAGGGATTCCCATTGGTCATTTGTAGTCGATAATCCTGTTGCATAATAACTTGCATAAATCCATTCCAGCCGCCGCCGCCGGAAGGCCCCAGCCACACCGCCGGCTCCGAAGCGGCTGCTACATTTCCGCCAAGGACCATGACTCCCATCACACAAACCAACAGCACTCCGGCCCATAGCCTTGTTTTCCAATTCACCCTGTATCACTCCTTCCGTTAGCGTTTTCTTTGATTATAGTTTGATTTTATCGTATTTATAGAAATTTTGCTACCAGAGGGAGCCTTTATCCCGTTTGGGCGGCGTAGGTGTTGCCGGTTTATCAGCCGGAGGCTGTGTTCGCACTGCCGGTTGCTGCCGTGGCGCCGTTGGTGTTTCCGATGGAGCTGGCGCCACTTCTATTGGGTTCTTGTCAGCTTCAGCCGGCTTGGCCGGTGTAGTCGACGCCGGTTTATCAGGCACAGCTAGCTGTGCCGGTGAAGTCGTCTGTGTCTGTGCTGGCTTTTCCGCCGGTTGTGGTGTAGTAACTGCAGCAGGCGAAGCCTTACGTGACGGAGACGCAGCCGGCGCATCTTTTTTGTCGCTATCCGATCCACCAAACAAAAGCCAGCCAGCCAGCGCTACAACCACAGCAATTCCTGCCGCAGCAATCCATACCCCTGATGAAGATTTCTTGGAGACTGGCGGCATGTACGCCGGAGAAGGATAGGACAGGTTCTGTGCAGAATATTGCGCAGCATATGGTTGTGGCGCAGGCGGCACCGCAGGTTGTTCGGGCGCTGGAGGATTTTGCAGAGATTGTTGTGAGAACGAAGGTGTTGCTTGCGGCAGCGGAGGAGGTGCCACTGGAACGAAAACAGCTGCAGCAGGAGCAGATGCAGATGCTATTTTCCCATTAATTATGTCTCGAAAAATAAACACATCTTGAGGCCGCGCATTGGCTTCAAAAGAAAGTGCCTGCATAATGGCAGCATTCAATCCCGCAGAAACACCCGGCACCATCGTCGCAAGCGGCATCAATTCATCGGCGGCAACACGTTCAGGAGCCTCCTGCGGAGCTTGCCCCGTCAACAGATAATAATAAGTGGCCGCCAAAGCATAAATATCAGTCCAAGGGCCTTGTTCGCCCCGTCGATGATATTGCTCATAGGGCGAGAAACCCGGCGTCAAAACGACTGACAGGCTACGGCTGCGCTCTCCCATTGCTTGGCGAGCAGCACCAAAGTCAAGCAGAATCGGTCGTCCAGTCGAAGTCACATAAATGTTTTGCGGCTTGATATCCCGGTGTAAAAATCCTTTTGCATGCACTTCCTGCAATCCGGCAAGAATTGGCATCATGATTTCTGCCGCCTGCTGTTCGGTCAGCCTGCCGCCATGGGCAGCCAAATATTCCGCCAAGTTCACGCCCTGCAAATAATCCATAACCAGATAAGCGGTGCCGTGTTGCTCAAAAAAACTGCGGGTTCGTACTACATTAGGATGATCAAACCTCGCCAATGTACGAGCTTCCTGCAAAAACTGCTCCAATCCGAAGCGAAAAAGACTCGCATCTTCACGCGAATGTGCCATAACAGAAGCGTGGTCGGCATCGCGACCGGCATAATCGCGCGGTAAATACTCCTTAATCGCCACGATCGTTGCCAGGTTGATATCCCACCCAAGATAAGTAATGCCAAAGCCACCGGGTTTGCCCAGCACTTTTCCTACGACAAATTGCCCGTTCAGAATCGTACGATATGGCAAAACCAGTGGAGATCGACGTTCAGATTCATCATAGCCGCAGTAAGGGCAGACGGCAGCATCGCCTTTCTCGGCAAAACATCCAGGACAAAAAGTATCCCACGCTTCCATTCTTTACACTCCCTCTTGGGTTATGGATTTTCCGCCGGTTCGTCTTTCTCCTGATCCCAATGGAATTTTTCGCCGCAAAGCGGAACAAACATCAGTTTGGTCTCACCCAATTCAATAACGTCATACCCTTTGATATCAGAAGCCTGAATGACCTCTTCGCCATTGAGATATACCAATCCGCGCCCGTCCCCGGGACGGATGCTAAAAATCCGTTTGCGGGGTTCATACACTAGAAAAGCGTGATTCTCTCTGGAAACCGTATCGTCGCCAGAAATTTTAACATCCATGGCTTCCGAACGTCCTATGCCGTTCCGTCCGCTGCGGATTCGATAATCACGTCCCCGGGAAGGGCCTTTGGTACAAACCAGCCAACCAACTACAGGATCAATGCCGACTTTTTTCATATCGACTGCAACGGTACGACCTTCTTCCGGGCTTTTTTTCTCTCCAACCAACGGTGACCCCGCCGGACGGATTGGCATCGTTGGCCCGATTACCTGTGGAGGAGTATCCCTCATCGGCCTTGTTGCGCCTACCGGCGAAGGCATCCCAATAGGCGGCGGCCCCATCGGCGGCTGAGCTTCCGTTGCGCCCATGCCTCCGGCAGGCATACTGCCGCAGTATGGACAAGCATTATGCCTGGACGGATCATAGAAATGGCCTTGTTGACAACGAATCAATGCCATGGTTTTATTCCCCTTTCATGTATATGTAACGCGTCTATGAGTTGCTTACAGGCGCCGCAGGCATAGTCGGAGTCTTCGGTAGTTCGCCAAAATATCGTCCGCCTATAAAACCAGCAACAGCCAGCGCCAGAAGGAATACAGCAACTTTTACCCAGTTTTTAAGTCCAGATGATGGTTTTCTTTGAGCTTTGGCTGCCATTGTTTTGGCAACTTCAGCCCTTCGGGTCTGCGTCTCTCCCAACCGTTGCGTCATGGGCAAATCATAACCAAAAATAGCAACAGTGATATTATCCTGGTAAGGAGACTGCCGTGCGATGGCGGCCCGAACCATTGCCTCAGCCGCCTGCTGAGGTTCCGCCACCATCAAACGGGCAATGTCTTCTTCCGGCAAAAAACCGAACAACCCGTCACTAGTCAACAGCACTTTATCCCCCGGCAATAACTCAATGGGCGAATCTGAAGGCTGATCATATTCATCAACTTCCGCCTTGCCGAGATAGCTTGTCAGCGCCGCCCGAGACGGATGCGCCGCCGCTTCAGCAGAACTCATGTCTCCTTTTTCGACCATTTGATCGAGAACACGTCCATAGTTATAATCTGTGGTAATCTGGCGAAGAGTCCCTTGCCGGAACAGGTAAATTCGGCTATCCCCGACGCTGATCCGATAAAGCTTCCCATCGAAAATCACCGCCGCAACCAAAGTGGTTCCCGCTTCGCCTTCCACGCCCGCTTCCGCCGCTCTTCGATTTACGGCTCTGTTTGCTGCATGCAGCCCGCGGTCCAAGACGACAGAAATCAGTTCATCCGGCTCTTTTGCCGCGTACGTAGCAAGGAAGGTTTGTACCGCCGTCAAACTGGAGTCTTTGCCGAGCGCCAGCCCGCCCATTCCATCAGCCACTACGGACAATATACCGGCATGTTTAACAAACTCTACATCATCAAATGCAGAGAATCCAAAGGAATCCTGTTGTTCGCTACGCGCGCCAATATGTTGAGCATTGCCGGGAATTACAAGTTGTGAGTTTCGTGACATATCCGTCATTTTTTCATAGCTCCTTGAAACCAAACCGCGACGGCGGTGTAATTGTCATACGGGCCCTCCGCCCGAGCTAAAACTCTCTTCTCCATAAGATTCAACCATTCATCTGCTGAATTGGCCACCAACAAATCTGCTTCCATTTCCTGTTCCAGCACATAAGTCCAGACTCCATCGCTGCAAAGAAGCACCGAGTCTCCTTCCTCAATCGAAAAAAGCTTCGGAACAATTGTCGGGCGAAGTTCTCCATCTTGTCCCACCGCACGGGTCAACCGGTTCTGATCTTCATGCCCACGAATTTCCTGCGGACTGATTTTCCCTGCATCCACCAGCATTTGAGGCACACTGTGGTCATGAGTTTGCTGCAGAATCTTACCCTGCCGGAACCAATATAGACGTGAATCGCCGACATGTCCCCAAACTGCATTCTCGTGGTCACAAGCCAACACAACCAGGGTCGTTCGCATCCCTGACAGACCCAAATCCTCGACCCCTTTTTGCTGAATCGCCACTTGAACTTGTCGAAAACAGTCTGCAATAAACTCCCCCGAAATCTCCGCCGCATTGCGAAAATGCGCCAAGACATACTCAACAGCCATGCGGGAAGCTGTTTCGCCCCCTGCATGACCTCCCAATCCATCTGCGACTACCCAGCAACCACCATTGTCGTTGCGTTCACTGCCAAAAGAATCCTGATTGCCTTTGCGCCCGCCAGCCTTTGACAGAGCAGCAGCCTCGATTATCATCGTCAATCAGCGCGCAATTCGAAAAGGTGCGTCGGCTCGCTTAAATAGAACCGCTCACCTGAGCGCAACCGCGCTTGACCGTTAATTTTTTGACCATTGACAAAAAATGTTCCGTTGGTTGAACGATCTTCCACTGTAAAGGTCTGGCTTGCTGTATCAAACGTCACAATGCAGTGAACTCGGCTGATTTCGCTCATGTCAGACGGAAATACCAGCTGGGCCTGTTGGGGATCTCTGCCAATAATCATTGGCCGCCCACTGGACATTTCGATGGTTTTTCCGGCAAAGAAGCCGCTTACTCCCGTGACTGTCGAACGATGCACTGCAGCTGCCACGGCAGGGTTCGGCCCGCCAAGCGGAGACCCCGGTGGAAGCTGTTGTTGCGGCATCTGCGGGTGCATTGGCATTTGCGGCGTAGGAGAACTTTTTTTCCGCGACATCATAACGCCGACAATACCAAGAATGATTAGAACAACCACTGCGCCACCAATGATCATCGGGTTTTGATAGAAAGGCTCTGGCGCAGGCGGCGTCACTGGTTTTTCTTCAATAACGGGCGCAGATTCTTTACCACCGGTGCTTGCTCCGGCGGCAGGAGCCATTTCAGCTACCGCATTAGTTCGCTTGACAACTTCCATTATTTCGTCGGCATCAACCGCATAATTTAGCGAAGAAGATCGCCCCTTCAAGGTAGACATTCCAATTACATGACCCCGACTATTGAATATTGGCCCCCCTGAATTACCAGGATTAATGTCTGAGGTGATTTGGACCATGTGCGCTCCGCCACCAAGGCGCAACTTCTGTACTACCTGCCCTGGAGTCGGTGTCGCCGGGGCATTCAACCAGTCCTCATCGACTCGGTCGCTCGTACCGGGAAACCCGACTGCAATAACAGCCTCAGCTGTCTTGATGTCATCTCGCCGAACCATCTTTACGCTAGGTTTGGCCAATTTTTGGTCAACTGACAACACTGCAATATCATTAGCCTGGGAAGTCGCGCGAATTTCGAGGGCGCGAAGCATATCCCGGCCTCTTCCGAGTGCTACCCAGGCCTGCGCTCCTTGTTTTTCAACTGCTTCAACAACGTGATAATTTGTCACAATATGCTTTCCGTCATCAATGACAAACCCACTACCTTTACCCAACAATCGGCCGCCTTGTGTGATCAACACCCGGACGGAGCTGTTTTTCATTGCCTCAATATCTGACTCTGCGGCCGCCGCTACAATCGGCAATACGGAAGTAATAGCTACAACCACAAATGCCAGCGCCACTGCCAGGAATTTCCACAATGGTTTTTGCAGTGTTCTCTTTCCCTGCTTCAACATTTTTACCACCTTTCCAATTATTAGTCCGTTCGGGTCTATCATTTAATCTAGGCAACGACTGTCGCCAAAACCAGGTTCCTTACGTCGGAAAAGTAATCCTCAGCTCTGTTCGCCCAATCTGTAGTACATCCAGTTCTTCAATCCTATGACGCGCCGTCAGTAACAGGCCATTGAGAAAAGTTCCTTCTCCTGACCCCAAATCCTGCAAATATAAGCAACCTGCTTCAAAAACTATTTCACAATGCGCCGGTGATATTTTGTCATCATTTTCAAATACCAAATGGCTTACCGCCGGATCGCTTCCCAGAACTACCCTGTCAGCAATCTCTATCTCGAACTGAGACGGGAGCGTTCCTTCCTGATTTCGCGTCAATCGCATTAAAACGCCGCCAATTGCGACCGATCTATCCAGCGAAGGGCTCGGCGATGCAATAGTGAGCCCTGAACCCGGCGGTGTGCAACAACGTCGACGGCGCCAAAACCAACCGATACCCAGCGCTGTCACCAATGCGGCAATTCCTGCAAATAGCCAATTACGTCCATCCATCATACCGATAAACGTGTCCCGCCCAGTCGGTTGCGCCGCAGCAGCTGCCGGCACGACTGGCGTTCCACCGGCTGGCACAGTTAACTGTATTTTTGATGTCCATATCCGACCAGCTGCCGGCAAAGTCAGTTCCACTGGATACGTTGCGCCTTCCGAGAGAAAACCGGACGCATCCAACTCAATCACAAAAGCACTGCGAATGGATCTTGTAATGGCAAAATATATTCCGCGCCAAGAACCACCTCGCCCGTCATAAAATCGTCCGCCTGACTGACTGGCAAAATCTTTCATAATGCCGATAGCGCTTTCTTCTTCAGCAGTAGGCTTTCCCTGCACAAATCCGATCAAGTAGAGGGGAATCGGATCAGCTGACAATTTGGCCGAAACATTGCCCTTGCTAACCCCCCCCGGCAAATCATTAACTCCATCGGAAAGCGTGATAACAACGCGCCTCGATGGAACATCCGATCCACCGGCGCGCGCCACAGCAATTGCCTTGTCCAGCCCGCCATAAAAAGCCGTTTCCTCGTCTGCCGGTCCCAATGCTGCAAGCATTTCCTTTATTTTGCCGCGATTCGCCGAAAATTCTTGGATGATCTTCACGTCGTTTCCAAATGTAACTAGCGCTGCCTGATCCCCTTCCGCCATTGCATCAACAAAAGCCGTCAGCGTTTCTTTCATTAGGGAAAATTGCGCTACTGACAAAGATTTCGATACATCGACCAACAACACATATCCTATGCCCTCTTTTGTGTCTTCAAAGGGAACGAGTTTAGACACCTTCACGGCTGTCGTTCCTATTGTCGCTTTTAAATCTTCCCTTTGCAACCCCTTGGCCGGCGCTTCTCCTGCACCGATGATGTCTACGTAGGCTTTGATAGCAGGAAGTTTTGCCGTTCCTTGTGTCAGTCGAAAATCATATACGGTAGGCGGCGCAGCGAATCCAGTCAGGCTCTGCCCCACCAATAATACAACAGCCAACACTGCAATCCTACGAGATAAAAAACGCCAATTTTGCATAGTCGGCACAATCCTCCATACAAGCATTTTTAAATAAGAACGGCTCATTTATATAT
>DATMYT010000629.1:0-3027 GCA_035560855.1 Negativicutes bacterium
ATATTATGGGAGAAAAGCCATTTCCCCAATTTTTCATATGGAGGTTGTAACGTAAGATGTCAATAAAGAATTTGACCACCGAAGAGCTGGTTGGCCGGATGGAACGGTTACCATTTTCTCGGGTGCACAAAAAGATTTTTGCGTTGACGGCGGCAGGATACCTGTTTGACGCATTCGACATCATGCTGCTGAGTTTTGTTATGCCGGCGCTGGCAAAAGACCTTGGATTGACGCCGGTACAAATCGGGCTGGCCTTTAGTATTTCTTTCTTGGGGATGTTTGTGGGAGCCTTAAGTGGCGGGATACTGGCCGATTATTTTGGGCGGTTGAAGGTTTTCAAAGTGACATTGCTTGCGTTTTCTATCGCTACCTTCGCGACTGGCTTTATTAACAGCTATGAAGCATTACTGGTTATGCGGTTTTTCACAGGGCTCGGCCTGGGGGCGGAACAACCAGTCGTGTTTACTTACAACAGTGAAATGATGCCAAGTGAATACCGCGGACGTCTAAATGGCTTGGTTGAAGCGCTGTGGGGCGGTGGGGTATTGACGGCCGCCGCGGTCGCTCTCTTGTTGGTGCCGTCATATGGCTGGCGAAGCGCTTTTTTTGCGGGAGTCGTTCCGGCCCTGTTGGTATGGTTTTTGCGTAAGGGAATTCCTGAATCGCCCCGTTGGTTCATGGTGAAGGGCGACCCGAAATCGGCGGAAGTATATCTTGCGCAATTGGAACACGAGATCGAACAGGAAACCGGTAAAAAACTATCCGAGCCGTTAGTGATGAATCAAATTCATTCAGAAACCGGGAATAAGATGGCCGTCCTATTCAAAACGGACTACCTCCGACGGACGATGATGCTTTGGCTTCTGTGGTTCTGCCTGATGTTTGGCTACTGGGGTTTGAATACGTGGCTGCCGACACTGCTGAAGCAGGCCGGATATTCAACGTACGCATCGATTGGCTTTGTATTGATCATGAATCTGGTTTGGATTCCCAGCGGATTGTTCGGTTCGTATCTGGCGGATAAAATCGGACGAAAATTGCCAATCATTGTATACCTCGTTCTGGCAGGGGTGACCAGCATAATGTATGGCTGGGCGCTTACTCATAAAATGCCGGCGGAAATAATGCTGATCTTTGGATCGCTGTCCGTGCTGTTTCTGGCCGGAGCTTACTCCCTTGTATACGCCTATACGCCGGAAAATTATCCGACAGAAGTCCGGGGAACTGGAACTGGCGCCGCGATGGCATGGGGCCGTATCGGCGGAGTGTTGGCGCCAACTGTCGTCGGATTTCTATATCCGATTATCGGACTTTATATGACGCTGTCGGTTGTGGGGTCAGGGTTTGTTCTGGCAGCTCTGGCGGTAGCAATATTGGGGACGGAGACAAAAGGGAAAAATCTTGAGTCTTGCAATACATCAACTCCTTAAGCCGGGGAGTTATCCTCTTTGCAGCTTATGCATGAATTGTATGCGGATGCAGTGGAAAATCGTCTGGGATATGTTTTAACTTCTTTTCTGGACGCGATGATCTGTTTGTAATATATTATGGGGGGAAAGAACTCCCCTAATTTTACAAATGGAGGCAATATGGATATTATC
This sequence comes from Negativicutes bacterium, assembly GCA_035560855.1. Classification (GTDB taxonomy): domain Bacteria; phylum Bacillota; class Negativicutes; order UBA1444; family UBA1444; genus UBA1444. Next base: position 1,602 of record DATMYT010000629.1, read on the forward strand.
CAGACCATTAATGACAAATTTTCTTCTTTGTCACCCAACCAGCAAAAAGTTGCACAGTATATCCTCATCAATTGGGAGAAAGTATGTTATGAATCGGCTATAACCATTGCCGAAACGCTTGGAGTTAGCCAGTCGACCGTTATTCGAACGGCATCCGCGCTGGAATTTGATGGGTTCCCCAGCCTGCAAAATGAACTGCGCAAGCTGGTTACTGATCGTGTTTCCATCATCAACATTCTGGATAAAGCACGTTCGTTAACTTCCGGGCAGGGAATGGATGAACTGATTACACAGATATTTAGGCAACACGGAGAGAACCTCGACGCTACCTTGCGTCAGATAGACCCGCAGCGCGTGAAAGCGGCGGCCGCAGCAATGGTCGAAGGGCGGAAGCTCTTCGTTATTGGAATGCGATCTTCCGGTAGTGCAGCTCACTATTTGGGCTTTAATTCCAGTATGATTCGCAGGAATGTCATTATTCTTGACAGCGACTACAATCTGGTGGAACGAATGCTTGATATAAGCGCGCACGATACTGTCGTGTGCATCAGTTTTTCGCGATACACAAAGCTCGTCATTACCGCGATGAAATGGTCAAAAAAGATGGGAGCGACGCTTATCGGCATTACTGATGCAAGTACGTCACCCTTGGTGGGGATTGTTAAAATTCCTTTCATCGTCGGTACGCAGTCCACTCATTTTAATCTTTCCCATATCGGAGTTGTTGCTTTGATGGATGTCTTGTTGACTTCCATGACACTGGAAAACAAGGAAACTACAACGAAAAAACTGCAAGAGGTGGAGCGCAGTCTACAACGATTTGATGCTTTCACATAAGCGCCTAATCCAGAGATAGAGGCCGTTAATAACGGTCTCTATTTTTTTTTAATTTTCTGCGAAAAAAAGAAGGAGTTTATTTGATGCATGACGTATATACATCATCTAATAACGTAATGACGTGCACGCATCATTATTCGTTTGTTACTTTGTGATTTCCAAACACCATAAGGAGTTAGTAAGAGAAAGCGGGAGAGAAAAAATGAATATTACCATTTGTGGTTGCGGCAATGGCGCACATGCGTGTGCAGCATTGTTAAGCAAGAAAGGACACGCTGTAAATATTTATAGTCCGCTGTCAAGAGAGATTGAATTATTTAAAGCCAATTATGAAACCGGCAAAGGATTAACGCTGACAATGCAGTCCAATGCTCGAATTGAAATGTTCAAAAATTTGAAGTTAAATAAGATAACGGACAAACCGGAGGACGTGATCCGAGACTCATCAATCATCATAATAATCGTACCGGCATTCGCCCACAAAAATATTTTTACCTGCATTAAAAAGTATGTTTCAAAAAACAATCTAATCGTAGTTCTCCCAAGCCGAGGTGGAATAGAATTTGAAGTGAATTCCATAATGCCGGAT
>DATMYT010000630.1:0-11582 GCA_035560855.1 Negativicutes bacterium
TAAAGCAGGACCGGCAGGTGCAGATCGCTTATCAGGGCGCCTATACCAACAAAGTTGGTGGGCAGACGGATTTTAGCGGCTGAAAGTTTCGTACAAATTTTCACACTTCTTCTTGCTTTATTTGGAAGAACTGATTATAATTGTGTCATAAAGAACCTTTTGCTTAGGTCCGTGGTTGAAAATCGATGCCAGTCGCAGGCGAAACGATCCACGTAAGGGGCCCAAAGCGGCCTTGAGCATGGTGCGGCTTAGAAATAAGCCCTGCCGGATTCCGATCCGAGAGAAGTAGTAGTGAGAGGATTTTATCCGGGTAGCGAACCTTCCAGCAGGCGAGTGTGGGGTAAAAGACCAGGTCGGCTAAGCAAGGTCCTTTAATTTCAAACAAGGTGAGGGGATTGGGTTAATGGCGTTCGAAGACAAAACACTCAAATGCAAAGACTGCGGTAAAGATTTCGTATTCACCACAGGCGAACAACAATTCTACGCGGAAAAAGGTTTCGAAAATGAGCCGGTCCGTTGCAAGGATTGCCGAGATGTACGAAAACACAGCCGCGACGGTGGCGGAGCTTCGTCCGGCCCCCGCGAAATGTATGATGCCGTATGTGCACAGTGTGGAGCGGAAACTCAAGTGCCGTTCAAACCGCGCAATGATCGGCCGATCCTTTGCCGGGATTGCTTCACAGCAAGCCGCGGATAAAATTAAGGGATCATTTTTCAGTATCTGAACTGAATGCAATGACTGTCCGGACGGAAACGTCCGGATTTTTTTGTCTGTAAAGTACGTTGTAATGTGTTTTGTGGGAACGACGATAGAAGTTAGAGAAAGAGAACTCTGGAATGCTTTGATTAACATCCGCTTAGCGCATATTTCAGTCTTTATGGCTGAATACAAAGGAATTTCAAATAAAAATATAGGATCTGGGGAAATAAAATTGACGAAGGACTCTTAAGCGGGACGTGAGGGAAGTATATGAGATGCTTCCTGATTTTACCCACTGCTTTCAGGGGAATATACTTCTACCTATCGGTTGCTATAGCGACTGGTATTTTATTTTTCTCGGGAGGGATTGTCATGACAGGAAATGTAAAATGGTTCAGTGCGGAAAGAGGGTATGGATTTATTCATCAGCCGGACGGTAAGGATATTTTTGTACATTATTCGGCAATCGACGGAAACGGATTCCGTTGTCTGGAAACAGGTCAGTCAGTGGAATATGATGTGGTTTCTTTGCATGATCGAGAAGAAGCGGCGCATGTAGTGAAATTGTAGGAATTTTCGCAGGAGTTTTGGAGAACGGCGGCGAATAATAATAACTATAGATCAGGAAAGGAGTCTGAATCGCATGGCTATTAACGTACGCGGCAAAAATCTCGACATTACGCCTGCCTTGAAAGACTATGTGGAAAAACGCGTAAAGAAAGTCACGAAGTATTTTGACAAAACAGGAGACATCGCGGTGATCCTCAAGGTAGAAAAAGGGCGTCATCAGGTGGAAGTGACCGTTCCTGTGGACGGAATATTACTTCGGGGCGAAGAATCCACTCCAGATATGTATGCGTCTATCGATCAAGTTATGGAGAAAATCGAAAAACAAATTGAAAAGCATAAGACAAAGCTGGCGAAGAAATTCCGCGGAGGCGGATTCCGGGCTGATGTGGCTTCGACTGTATCCATGCCGGAACCCGAAGACGATTCCATCGTGCGGACGAAGCGATTCGCGGTAAAGCCGATGGATGCCGACGAAGCAATCCTGCAGATGAACATGCTGAACCACGATTTCTTTATGTTCCTGAATATTGAGTCGGAACAGGTGAATGTGGTGTATCGTCGTAAAGATGGACATTTTGGTCTGTTGGAGCCGGAATTCTAATCCAGGACGCTTGACGTAAAAGGAATGAGGGACCGTGCCAAAACTAAAAGTTTGGGCACGGTCCCTTTGATATATATGCAACGGTTACTGCTTTGCCAGTTTTTTTGCACTTTATGAGGGACTCTGATAAAATATCTTAGATAGGCAAAGGAGTGATCTAAAGTTGTTGGGATTTTTGAAAAAACTATTTGGTGATGATAATGAAAATGAACTCCGTCGCATGGAGGAATATGTTGAGCGAATCAATGCGCTTGAACCGGAGATGCAGAAACTGAGCGACGCGTCGCTTGCCGGCAAGACGGCGGAATTCCGTCAGCGGCTGGAGAATGGCGAGACGTTGGAACTGTTGCTGCCGGAGGCATTCGCGGCGGTGCGGGAAGCATCCGTAAGAACAACGGGGATGCGGCACTTTGATGTGCAACTACTTGGCGGCGTAACGCTGCATGAAGGAAAGATCGCCGAGATGAAGACTGGCGAAGGCAAAACGCTGGTGGCGACGCTGGCGGTGTATCTGAACGCACTGGAAGGCAAGGGTGTTCACCTAGTCACGGTAAACGATTATCTGGCGCGGCGTGACAGCGAGTGGATGGGAAAAATTTATAAGTTTATGGGATTGTCGGTGGGCTTGATTGCTCATGGACTGGACTTCGACGAGCGTAAGGCGGCTTATGCGGCAGACATCACGTACGGAACCAACAATGAGTTCGGTTTCGATTATCTGCGCGACAACATGGTCATCTACGCGGAGCAGATGGTACAGCGACCCTTGAACTATGCCATCGTGGATGAAGTGGACTCCATTCTGATTGATGAAGCGCGGACGCCGCTTATTATTTCCGGGCCGGGTGAAAAATCGACCGACCTTTACTTTGTGTTGGCCAAAGTAGTACCCAAGTTGCAAGAAGGCGAAGACTACACAGTCGATGAGAAACTGCACACCGTCGCGCCGACGGAAGCGGGCATCGCCAAGGCGGAGCGGGCGCTTAACGTTAAAAACTTGTATGAAAATGAAAATATGGAACTGTCCCATCACTTCAATCAGGCACTCCGGGCGCATGCGCTGATGCATCGCGACAAGGACTATGTGGTGAAGGAAGGCGAAGTCATCATCGTTGATGAGTTCACCGGCCGCCTGATGTTCGGACGTCGCTATTCGGACGGGCTGCATCAGGCCATAGAAGCCAAGGAAGGCGTGAAGATCGAGCGGGAAAGCCAGACCTTGGCGACCATTACGTTCCAGAATTTTTTCCGGATGTATAAAAAACTTTCCGGCATGACCGGTACTGCAAAAACTGAGGAACAGGAATTCCGCAAGATTTACACGCTGGACGTCATTGTGATTCCGACGCACCATCCGATGGTTCGTGTTGATTATCCCGACGTTATCTACAAGACGAAGAAGGGGAAATATAAGGCGGCGGTGGCGGAAATCGCCGAGTTGCACGCCAAAGGGCAGCCTGTCTTGGTGGGTACGACGTCTATCGCTCAGTCGGAAGATCTGTCAGCGATGCTGAAACGGCAGGGTGTGCCGCACAATGTGCTAAATGCGAAGTTCCATGAGATGGAGGCGCAGATTATTTCGCAGGCGGGGCAACCGTCGGCTGTAACGATCGCAACCAACATGGCGGGCCGTGGTACCGATATTGTGCTGGGCGAAGGTGTTCCAGCGCTGGGCGGACTGCATATCGTCGGCACGGAGCGGCATGAGAGCCGCCGGATCGACAATCAACTTCGAGGACGATCAGGGCGTCAGGGCGACGCGGGTTCTTCCCGCTTCTATCTATCGCTGGAAGATGACCTGATGCGGTTGTTCGGCGCGGACAATATTTCTTCATTGATGGATAAGCTGGGGATGGAAGAGGACGAACCGATTGAACATTCCCTGATCTCGCGGTCGATCGAGCAAGCTCAGAAAAAGGTCGAAGCGCAACATTTCAATACTCGTAAAAATGTGTTGGAATATGACGATGTGATGAATCAGCAACGTGAGGTTATCTATGGGCAGCGGCGGCAGATTTTGCATGGCGAAAACCTGCGCGAGAACATCTTCTTCATGGTCGAAAAACTGATCGATCATGGCATGGAGTTGTTTGTCAATGAAAAGGTACACGCCGAAGAATGGGATCTTGACGGGTTGATCGAGTATGCGACGGAGCTGTTCGCCGCCGAGGGTGATCTCAAAAAATCCGACATGGAGAACATGAGCCGCGACGAAATCCGCGAAGACCTGTTGGATGCAGCCAACGAGAATTATGACCGGCGGGAAGTCCTGTTCGGCGCCGATAACATGCGGGATCTGGAGAAGGTTGTCATGCTGAAAGTGGTCGATTCCAAGTGGATGGATCATCTTGATGCTATGGATATGCTACGGCAGGGAATCGGGCTGCGCGCATACGGTCAAAAAGATCCGCTCATTGAGTACAAGATCGAGGCTTTTGACATGTTCGGACAGATGATCGAGCATATTCAAGAAGACATCGTTCGTTACATCTACCGGGTGAATATCGTGACCCAGGCGGAAGATCGCCTGGCGCAGGCAACAGCAAGCCATGGCGATGAGGTCGGCCCCAAAGAACCTATTCGCAACAAGGAGACCGTAGGACGCAATGATCTGTGCCCGTGCGGCAGCGGGAAGAAGTACAAGAAGTGCTGCGGCGCTAAATAATATAGGCATGAATGGAGGCCCTGCGTATGCTGAAGATTGAGAATCTGGCGGTATCTGTCGCTGGCAAACCGATTCTGCATGATGTCAACCTCGAAATAAAACCGGGACAGGTGCATGTGCTGTTCGGTCCGAATGGTACGGGAAAATCAACGCTGATTGGGGCAATCATGGGATTTCCCCGTTTCCAAATTACACAAGGAAAGATCTGGTTCAAGGGGATTGATGTTACGTCCGCGCCGATTTATGAGCGCGCGCGCGCCGGTATCGGCGTCATGGTCCAGCGTCCTCCTAATGTCCGCGGACTTTCCGTGCGGCAAATGGTGGGGATATGTTCTCATCAGCAGGCGGATGCCGATGTGTTGGCATCTCGGCTGCACATGACGGATTTTTTGGAACGCAATGTCAATGTAGGCTTTTCCGGCGGCGAGATCAAACGCTCGGAACTGTTGCAGTTGTTGGCGCAAAAGCCGGATCTGCTACTCCTTGACGAGCCGGAATCAGGCGTTGATATTGAGAATATCGCTTTGGTTGGAGATGCGACAAACCGTATTCTGAACCGTGGGTACGAAGAGGGTCAGGAAGGGTCAATCCATAAGCAACGGGCCGGGAGAACCAAGTCCGGTCTCATTATCACGCATACCGGACACATCCTCCAGTACGTGCCGGCGGATGTTGCCCATGTGATGTACAAGGGCACTCTCTCTTGCAGCGGCAACGCGCAGGAAATGTTGCAATGCATCCAGCACAAGGGCTATGAAGAATGTATCCGTTGTGCGATGTGAGGAGGGCTGGCAATGAACAAGCAGGATATCCTGAATGAAAAGGCCAGAGCGGCTATTGATAAGAAAGCGACGTACGGCGAGGATGTCGATCTGAACAGCTTTGTCGATTATGGCAAGGAAGATGCGCCGGTTCCAGACCTAACCGCCTTGTCGGCAGGAAAAAAGAAACAGTTTGAAGCGATCGGCCTCGATACTTCCGGGACCGGCAGGGCCGGAACATACATGCAGATGGATCACTCGGTATCCCATTGCGACGTTGCTGCTGATGGCGTGGAAATCATGTCAACCGATGCAGCGCTGAAATGCCACGAGTGGCTCGGCGATTATTGGTGGCGGGCGGTGGCGCCGGATGCCGACAAGTTTACGGCGCGGGCTGCGTTGCACCAGGAACATGGATATTTTATTCGCGCGTTGCCGGGGCAAAAAATCAAGGAACCCGTTCAAGCCTGCCTCTATATCGGCCAAGAGGGTTTGATTCAGGATGTTCATAATATCATCATTGTGGAAGAAGGCGCAGAACTCCACGTCATTACTGGCTGCGCGACTGACCCGGATGTAAAAAGAGGCGCTCATATCGGCATCAGCGAGTTTTACATCAAGAAGGGCGGCAAGCTGACTTTTACGATGATTCACCGTTGGGGAGAAGATATTACCGTTCGGCCCCGTACGGGAGTTATTGTCGAAGAAGACGGACTGTATCTTTCCAACTATATTTGCATGCAGAAAGTGAAAGACTTGCAGATGTATCCGAGTACCCGACTCACCGCGCCTGGAGCCGTGGCCCGCATCAACTCCATTCTGGTCGCTCCTCCGGGGTCGCACATGGATGTAGGCGGCCGGGCGGTGCTCGAAGCGCCGGGAACCAGGGCGGAAATCGTGGCCCGTACTATTTCGACGGGTGGCGTCATTATCAACCGAGGCCATCTGGTCGCGTTGGCGCCGGAGTCCAAAGCTCATTTGGAGTGTCATGGGCTTCTCCTATCACCCAAAGGCGTTATTCATGCTGTGCCTGAACTGGAAGCCCGTGCCGAAAATTCAGAACTCAGCCATGAAGCCGCGGTCGGCAAAATTGCACCGGAAGAGATCGAATATCTGATGGCCCGAGGCCTCGACGAAGAAGAAGCGGTGGCGACGATTGTGCGGGGGTTCCTGAACGTTAATATCGAGGGGATTCCAGAATCGTTGGCTCGTGAAATCAATCGGACCGTAAGCGAGTTTTCTTTGAATAAAGGATCATAATAAGCTGTAGGAGTGAAGAATCGTTGTTATTATCAGAATGGAAAGGGCCTATCGAAGAAATAGGCCGTAAAGTTGAAGAACTCAGGGGGTCTCTTTGACGTCGCTGAAAAAGAGAAACAAATCGGCCGACTGGAAAAAGTAACGGAGTCCCACGATCTGTGGGAAGATCCGCAGGCGGCACAAAAAGTCATGCAGGACCTGACCGTTTTGCGTGGCCCCGTTGATCAATATTATGGGTTGAAAAACCGTTTTAATGACGCCTATGCCTTGTGGGAACTGGGCATGGAAGAAAATGACGACAGCATTCAGGCGGAGTTGGAGGGCCAGATCAAGGAGTTGGAGCATGATCTCGAACAGCTTCAACTCTCTCTTATGCTTTCCGGTGAATACGACGCCAACAATGCAATTTTGACGTTGCACGCCGGCGCCGGCGGGACTGAAGCCCAGGACTGGGCGCAGATGCTGCTGCGGATGTATGTGCGGTGGGCGGAACGCAATCGCTACAAGGTTGAGACGATGGACTTCCAAGATGGGGAAGAAGCGGGGGTTAAGAGCGCCACGCTGTTAATCTCCGGGCTTAATGTTTATGGCTATTTGAAGGCGGAAAAAGGTGTGCACCGATTGGTTCGCATTTCCCCGTTCGATTCCAACGCCAGACGTCATACTTCTTTCGCGGCGATCGACGTGATGCCGGAAATCGATGACAACGTGCAGATCGAGATTCGTTCGGAGGATTTGCGAGTCGATACTTATCGTGCGAGCGGCGCCGGCGGCCAGCATATCAACAAGACGGATTCCGCGGTGCGGATGACTCACTTGCCGACAGGTTCCATTGTTCAATGTCAGAGTGAGCGTTCCCAGATCCAGAACCGCGAGCAGTGCATGCGGTTATTGCGGTCGCGTTTGTTTGAACTGGAACGGGAACGACAGGCCGCGGAAAAAGCGGAGATTGCCGGTGACTACCAAAAAATCGAATGGGGCAGTCAAATCCGTTCGTATGTGTTCCACCCCTACAGCATGGTCAAGGACCACCGTACCGGTTATGAAGTGGGAAATGTTCAGGCGGTAATGGACGGGGATCTAGATGGTTTTATCGAGGCGTATTTGAAACAAAAAGCCCTTTAGGAGGGAACTGTGTCGAAAAAAGGATTCGTTATTGGAGTTATTGCCGCTGTAGTTGTTTTCAGCGAAATCGTCACGCCGCTTATCGCTTCCTATTGGTTAGACAGCGCTTTATCCAAAGCTATGCCGGCGCGGCAACACAATGTTTCGGCGCGTTCTTTTCCGGGAGTTTCATTGTGGACGGGCCGGTTTGATGGTGTAACGGCAGCCTCGGAAAATGCAAACATTGATGGTCTGAAAATTCAGGAGGCGCGGGTAACGCTGAAGGACGCTCAGATCGATATGGGGAACCTGATGCGGAACAATCGGATCACTGTCCAACAGGTCCGTGATCTGGAGATTGTGATGAAGATCAATGAAAAAGACCTTGCCGAGTATCTCGGTGCCAAGGTGAAAGAAGTGAAAAATCCCACGGTGAAAATCTTACCGGACAAGATTCAGATTCGTAGCGATGTGGACTTGGGGATTATCAAACTGGCAGTGGGCGTGGATGGGAAGATTATCGGCGATGCGCAATCCATCCGTTTTCGCAGTGACCGAATAGAAGTAAAAAATACCGGCGGCATCAATTTTGGCGCGTTATTTGGCGAAATACCCCTGTTGGATTTGACTACGCTGCCATTTAAAGCAAGCGTGCGAAAGATCGTCATGGAACCCGGGCTTATAACTCTTTATGCTGACAATCACTGATTATCCGATGAATAAGGTGGAATGAAAGTTGCTGGTTTTTCGATACAATCGGATTCTCATTTCTTTTATCGCAATAGGTTTGGTAGCCGCTCTGTTTGTAAATTGGCAGCGCTATGGAATTGAGCGTGTCAATACGCAGGTGGAACTGGTCTCGGATTATGAGGAAATTGTTGAGATGGCTCGAATTGACGGCGTGCCCTTGCAGTCTGCACTTAGGCAACTCAAGACAGCTGGATTGACCTCTCTTGCAATTTTTGAGACAAACCTGGAGAGGCTGGCTTCCGAAGGGGTAGTGACCGCCGTGTCCACCACCCAGATGCTGCACAGTTATCATGCGGGGACATTGACCAACTGGTGGTGGCGAAACGAGGTCGAGTCGGGACGATTAGCGGCCGGGCAGGTTTATGTATTAGACCGCGAGACGGATCGGTTTGCTGAAGTGCAAAGCGATTTGGAGCGACGGGTCGGTGCCCGCAGGATTAAGTATTTTAATGAAAGCGGTCGTCGTTTTCTTATCGTGGATGCGCCGTTTGAATCACTAATCCGATGGAATCTTGGATTGCCGACTTCCGAGATGCAGACAGCGGCTTCCAACGGATTTCTCGTGCTGGCGCGCCCGACGAACTATCTGAAAGTAAATCCGGAAGATGTTAAGGCGGTTTTTGACCGCATCGATTCGGTGGGCGCCGCCGTATCCGGGATTTATTTTGTCGGCGAGGAAGTCCTGGGGTTCCCTGACCAGCTGCCGCTCGTGGCAAGTGAGATGAACAAACGCGGTATAACGCTCGCAATGATGGAGCATTACACTCAGCTGCAATTTAAGATGCAGGATGGCATGTTTGATCTGGCGAAGCTGTCGGGATATTCCGCGGCTCGGCTGCATCAACTGCTAAAAGTCGAACAGCCTAAACTTTCAATGGTGGAAGCGGTTCATCGTCAGGTGCTGGGGAGTAGAGAGCGCAATATTCGGTTGCAGTATTTGAAAATGTATGAACGTCCTTTGCCGGGGAAAAACCTGACAGAAACTCACGTGGCCTATGTCAGCGGCGTCAAGCAGGGATTGGATTCTTTTGGTGTGCCGACGGGGCCGGCCACGACTTTTGCTCCTTATCGGCCGAATCCTCTGTTGTTGTTTTTGATTACTCTCGGAACAGTGGCGGCTGGAGTTTTGCTTATCAGCGTTGCGATTCCAGTTCCCCTCCGGTTGCAGTACGGCATGCTGATCGTACTTTCTTTGGGGCTTGGCGTACCATTGTTTTTTGGGGCGGCTACGCTGGTGCGGCAGATGACGGCTTTGGGTAGCGCCGTACTATTTCCGGTGTTGGCGATGACCTGGCAACTGGACTGTTGGCGTTCTTCAGCGCCGCGCGCTGGCGCTCCGCTCTGGCGTATTTTGCGTGACGGAATCACCGGCCTTGCGCGGACGTCTTTGCTATCGCTGGTCGGCGGCGCATATCTCGCGGCGGTTCTGGCCGATACGGGATTTTTGCTTGAAATGGAGATTTTCAGGGGCGTCAAGATGACCTTTGTTTTGCCGCTACTGCTTATCAGCATTGTATACCTGACTCGATTTAATCTATTTCCGGGAGTGGATGCGGATGATTCCAGGCATCTCTGGGCAAGGCTACTGCATGTGCTTGATTATCCGGCCTATATCAAGACGATTTTAGGCTTTGGAGCAGCTGCTGCTGTCGCCTATGTTTTTGTAGGGCGTTCCGGACATGATGCCGGAGTGCCGGTACCGGAAATCGAAATCAAACTGCGGCGATTCCTGGAAGTAACCATGTATGCCCGACCGCGCGAAAAAGAATTTCTTATTGGACATCCAGCTTTTTTGATGGCCGTAATGGCGTTATATAGGAACTGGCCGCGCTTTTTCCACTTTGCTTTCGTTGTGGCGGCTACTATCGCACAGGGGTCCTTGGTTGAAACGTTTGCTCATATGCGGACGCCGGTGATCATGTCTTTGGTGCGTGGCGCAAATGGATTGTTACTTGGCGCTTTGCTCGGCGTGGCGGCGGTTCTCGTTTTTCACTGGCTGCAGTCGTTGACCTTCCTGGTAGGAAGGAGACTGCCGTCGAATGAATAAACTGGTTATCTCAGGGTACTATGGATTTGGCAATGCCGGCGATGAGGCGATGCTGTCGGCGATGGTGGGCGCGCTTCGCGCGATTGATTCACAGATCCAGATTACGGTAATTTCCGGCAATCCGGACGATACTCGAAAGCAATATGGCGTTTTGGCCGTCCACCGTTTGAACTTGTGGGGCATCGCTTGCGCTATTTTTAAATCAGACCTGCTGATTAGCGGCGGGGGGAGTCTGCTGCAGGATGTTACAAGTGGCCGCAGCATTTTTTATTACTTGGGGATTATGCAAATCGCCTGTTTGTTTGGGCGACCTATCATGCTGTATGCGCAGGGAATCGGTCCAATTCGCAGCAAGGTGGCGCGGGCATTTATGAAGCATGTCGGCAACTGCATCGCAGGCGGCACAGTGCGGGATGAAGGGTCGTTAACCGAACTGGCGGGGTTGGGCGTCATCAGGCCTAAAGTGACAGTGACGGCGGATCCGGTATTGGCGTTGGAATTAACGTCGACTGAAGCTGGTCGCGAGATACTTGATAACTTGGGTTTGAGTGGAGAGGGTCCGCTGATCGGATTCTCCGTACGAGAGTGGCAGGGTCGGGATCATTATAAAACTGTGTTTGCGGCGGTCGCGGATCGACTGGTTGTTGAGACCGGCGCCCGTATTGTTTTTATTCCCATGCAATGGCCGGATGATGTGCAAGCGGCCCGATTGGTGGCTGCCCGGATGAAGCAGCCTCATGGAGTGATCGGGAAAAAATGCGACACGTCGGAACTGCTTTCGGTAGTGCGCAATCTCGACCTGTTGGTGGGGGTCCGTTTGCATGCATTAATTTTTGCGGCCGTAATGGAAAGACCTTTCGTCGGAGTGTCGTATGATCCCAAAATTGACCGTTTTTTAGAAACTCTCGGAGAGCGCCATGCAGGGACCTTGGATGCCATTAGCATTGATGGATTGATGGAACGAATTTTGCTAACCCAAAATGATACATCGGCTGTCGTTCGGCGTCGGCAGCGCGTGGAGGAACTGCGGGCGCAAGCACTCAGAAATGCCAGATGCGCCATGGATTTGCTCACAAAAAAGAGGGAAAGAGTTTCTCCTGTCGAACGTAAACAAAGTTAAATAG
>DATMYT010000631.1:0-3460 GCA_035560855.1 Negativicutes bacterium
CAGATATCCAACCAATACGACGAATAGCGGGAAAAACCATCCCGGAGCATGGTACTGCATCATAACAAACGTTGCAATTACCGCTCCGCCCGCAGGAATCGGCAATCCCATAAAATAACCTTTGACTGTTGCAGCATTGACATTGAAACGTGCTAAGCGAAAAGCGCCGCAACATGCAAAAAAAGCTGCCGCAACATATCCGAACCAACCAAAATCTTTCAGCATGAATGCATACGCCATCACTGCCGGCGCGACGCCGAAAGAACCCAGATCGCATAAGGAGTCCAGTTCTTTGCCAAATTCCCCACTGACACCGAAATAACGGGCAGCGCGACCGTCAAGACTGTCAGCAATCAATGCGGAAACCACAAAATATGCTGCAAGTACAAAGTCCCCCTGTAAAACCGTTAAGATGGCAAATACACCAAATACAAGATTAAGTGATGTGAGAGCATTAGGAATCCAGGATTTCATCAAGATGGGATCCTCCCTATTACAGTTAAACCCGCCTGTACGCGCTGGCCTTTGCTGACAAGGATTTCGACATTGCGAGGCATGATTAGTTCCGTACATGAGCCGAACTTAATCATTCCATACAATTGACCCTGCGCAAGGTCAGTTCCGAGTGTTACCCATGATACAATCCGGCGCGCCATGATTCCGGCAATTTGGGTGACCAATACACGGCAGTGCGGCGATTCTATGCCAATGGCATGACGTTCATTTTCCCATGCGGCAATCGCTTTGTAAGCCGGACGAAAACGACCACATACATACTGTTGGAATTTAATAGTTCCCTCCATTGGGCTTCGATTTACATGCACATCGAATGGAGACAAAAAAATGGTTACTTTGATTCCTGCTTCACCCAGATACTCGTCATCCTGAACCTCCGTGATACTCATGACTTTTCCATCGGCAGGCGACAATAAATGTGACGGATCGTAAACGATGCTGCGAGGGGGATTACGAAAAAAATAGATAAAAAAACCACATACAATTGCGGGCAATATCGCCCAATATACATTTGAAACTACAGCAACCAAGGCTGTAATGCAACTCATGATGCCAATAAAAGGCAAGCCTTCTTTCACTATTGGGAAAGCTGTCATCTATTCGCCTCCAACCTTTATTTATCTGCCAAACAACAGAATAAAAGCAAGTGTGTCCACTTGCTCCTATCAAATTCATGCTAATTATAACCCATTTCTCAGCGGGTTGTCCATTCGGCGGCCAGAACTCGCAGTACGAATTTAGGGAGCGCCAGCATACGGAGTAAGCGACTAGGTTGGCGAATCAGGCGATAAGACCATTCCAAGCCTGACTTTTGCATCCAGAGCGGAGCTCTTTTAACCGTTCCCGCCATAACATCGAACGTTCCTCCAACCCCTATGGAAACAGGAACCTGTAATTTCGACAGATTGCGCGAAAGCCATTTTTCCTGCTTGGGAATGCCAAGAGCGCATAATAAAATATCGGGTCGTGCTTCACGGATCGCAGTTATTATCGCCGCATCGGCGGACGAAAAAAATCCATCCTGTATTCCGACAGTGACCAGTCCTGGATATAATATCGCCGCTTTTTGGGCAGCTGTTTCTGCTATGCCTGGGGCGGCGCCCAGCCAATACACCCGAAATTGAGCAAAAGAGGCTCGCCGTAACAGTTCCTGCGTTAAATCAAAGCCGGCAACTCTTTCCGGAACTCCCGGACCTAACCGTTTAGATGCCCACACCACGCCGGCGCCGTCAGCCAATACCAGGTCCGCTGAATTTAGAATCGATAAGAGTTCTTTATCCTGTTGTGCAACCATGACCATTTCAGCATTGGCAGTTGCCACCAACCGGGGCTGACGTTCGTGAATAAAGCTTTCCAATCGGCTCAGCGCTTCCGGCATGGTAACGCTGTCAACAGTTACCCCAAGGATGTTAATTAGGTTTCGTTTCACAGTCGACATGCTAAAGTTACAGGCTATAATTGGGTGATTCTTTGGTAATGGTAACATCGTGGGGATGACTTTCTTTGAGCCCGGCCGATGTAATTCGAACGAAATGCGTATTGTTAATCAATTCATTAATGTTTTTTACACCGCAATATCCCATACCAGACCGCAGACCGCCAAGCAGTTGGAAAATTGTATCGGCAACGGACCCCTTAAAGGGTACTCGACCTTCAATTCCTTCAGGAACCAATTTTTCAGCGTTTTCCTGAAAATATCGATCTTTACTACCTTCTGCCATAGCGCTCAGAGAACCCATTCCACGATATTCCTTGTAGCTTCGTCCTTGATAGATTACAGTTTCGCCTGGACTTTCCTCTGTCCCTGCGAGCAAACTGCCAATCATGATGACATTGCCTCCCGCAGCAATTGCTTTGGTAATATCACCTGAATATTTTATTCCGCCGTCAGCAATGACAGGAATGCCAAAAGGCTTGGCCGCTTGTGAACAATTATAGATGGCGGTAATTTGGGGAACCCCTATGCCTGCAATTATACGTGTTGTACAGATCGAACCCGGACCCATTCCAACCTTAACGGCGTCCGCGCCGGCTTCAATCAAGGCTAGCGTCGCTTTTGCCGTTGCAATATTTCCTGCGATCAATTCGAGTTGCGGGTAAGTTTGTTTGACTTTTTTCACTGCATCCAACACACCCTGAGAATGTCCATGGGCGGTATCTACAACGATAATATCTACTTTGGCCGCGACCAACGCTGCCAATCGGTCCATTAAGTCTGCGCCTACTCCTACCGCAGCGGCTGCCAGTAGGCGGCCTTTGCCGTCCTTGGCGGAATTAGGATATTTTTGCGCTTTTTCAATATCTTTGATTGTAATTAGACCTTTCAAGTTCCCATCGGCATCCGTTAACGGCAGTTTTTCGATGCGATGTTTGCCCAGAATTTTTTTTGCATCTTCCAACGAAGTCCCGACAGGCGCCGTAATCAGATGCTCGTGCGTCATACAATCGCTTATTCGCTGACTAAGGTCGGTCTCAAAACGAAGATCACGATTGGTGATAATGCCGACCAACTTGCCGTTTTCTGTAATGGGAACGCCGGAAATCCGGTAGCGTTCCATTAAATTGTGTGCATCCTGCAAGAGATTCTGCGGAGCCAGAAAAATCGGATCGACAATAATCCCATGTTCCGAACGCTTGACCTTGTCAACTTCCTCAGCCTGGCGTTCAATAGGCATGTTCTTATGAATGATTCCAAGCCCGCCCTCTCGAGCCATGGCGATCGCCATGCGGGCTTCTGTTACTGTGTCCATGCCGGAACTGATAATAGGAATGTTTAAACGGATATTGCGGGTCAGATTTGTGGAAATTTCCACATCTTTGGGCAAAACATCCGAATGATCCGGTAAAAGAAGCACATCATCGAACGTGAGTGCATCAGGACCAAATTTCTCATCTACCATGAGGCAACCCCCCTCCAATTATTTTAAATAGTATATCATAACCC
>DATMYT010000632.1:0-9716 GCA_035560855.1 Negativicutes bacterium
TTTTATACCCGGATACCACGTGAAAAAATTCTTGCTTAAAACTGGTTTGTTTCTGGAAGTATTCGTAATATTCTACCATATATGTGTACCTTGTTTCCAGCAAGATTTATAAACTCAAACGCTTGGCATCAAGGGAAGCATCCGAAAACTTCAACGATGTACTAAAGGCCGACGAATCGATTATTGAATTGATGTGTCTTATTTATTTTCGCCGCCAAATTGGAGCAGGCATGAAAAAGGCACCTTCGGTGAATCCGAAGATGCCTAAAATACTTGGTCGGAGCGACAAGACTTGAACTTGCGGCCTCTACCACCCCAAGGTAGCGCTCTAGCCAAACTGAGCTACGCCCCGACTAACAAATCTTATTCTACCCATTTTCCTAGTCGAAGTCAAGCAAAATCAACAATCCTAGCGCCATCATAATCGACATCGAGACATAAATACCGGGATTTGATTTCCTGTGTCAAAAAAGCCTGCACCATTGCTTCCCCTACTGCATCGGCGTTTTCTACCGTATACGCCATCAAAGAAGGTCCCGCTCCGCTCATGGCTACGCCGAGCGCGCCGGCTTTTTTCCCCGCTGCAAACACGTCGGCCATCCCAGGGATCAATGCGGCCCGGTAGGGTTGATGCAATTTGTCATCCAACGCATCCGCCAGATATTTCAGCTGGCCGCTCGCCAAGGCGCCAACCAACAAGGCTGTACGACTGACGTTGTATACTGCGTCCGGATGCGGCACACTGGCAGGAATCGCCTGACGCGCCTTGTTGGTCGAAAGACGGAAGTCCGGGATGCACACGACCAGTTTCAGTTCTTTGGGTACAGGCAGTCGCAGGCACGTTACCCGCTCCCCCTGCATCACGCAAACCGTGAAACCGCCGAGCAACGCAGGCGCCACATTATCAGGATGCCCCTCAAGCTTAGTTGCCATATCGAGCAGTTCATCTTGAGAAAAACGCTTGCCTACAACAGCATTTGCCGCCATCAAGCCGCCTACAATTGCAGCAGAGCTGCTGCCAAGTCCTCTGGACAGAGGAATATTATTATTAAGCGCCAGTCGAATACCGACATGCTCGGCTCCGGCCAAGTCCAAAACAGTCCGAACTGAGCGGAGAACAAGATTTCGATCATTGAGAGGCAGTGAGTCAGCGCCATCGCCCGTCACCGTGATCTGCACCATGTCATCGGGTCCTGTCAGTTCAAGCTCCACATCATTATACAAAGTACAGGCGATTCCCAAAGAATCAAAGCCGGGACCGCAGTTGGCCGTTGTAGCCGGTATTCGTACCCGTACAACGCGATTATTCTGCGTCATCGCCCACCACCCGCAGAACTGTGGATACTATGTGAACCACGGACATTTTGTTCAGTGTCTGCACGGCCTTTTGCAACGCAGCATCACTGACTTCATGAGTGATCAGCACAATCTCGGCACGTTCACCGACACGGCGTTTTTGAATGACAGATTTGAGACTGACCTGATGATCTCCGAAAGCACCGGCAATAGCGGCCATGACGCCCGGACGATCCTCCGCCAGCAGCCGAACATAGTAAGGAGATGCGGTTTCCGATATTGGCGAAATCCGTTTCTCCGAGAAACAAGTACAAAGAATCCGTCCGGGTGAATTGAAGCAAATGTCGCGGGCCACTTCCATGATGTCGGCGCACACTGCGCTGGCCGTCGGCATCGCTCCAGCGCCGCGGCCATAAAACATGGTCTCTCCTACGGCATCGCCCCGCACAAAGATTGCATTAAACACATCGCGTACCGCCGCCAACGGGTGAGAAAGCGGAATAAACGCAGGATGCACCCGCGCATTGACCCCTTTTTCCGTCTCCTGCGCGATGGCCAGCAGTTTGACCACATAACCCAGTTCCCGCCCGTAATCGATATCTTCTGGCTCAAGCGCGGTGATGCCTTCCACCGAAACATCGTCGAGCATCACGCGGCTGCCAAAAGCAATGGAGGCCAAAATAGCGATTTTGCGCGCCGCATCCAGCCCACCGACATCAGCCGTCGGATCGGACTCGGCATAGCCTTTTGCCTGCGCCTCCGCCAAAACCGTCGCAAAGTCGACGCCTTCCGTCGTCATTTTATCCAGCATATAATTGGTGGTTCCATTGACAATGCCCATAACTTCGGAAATTCGGTTTGCCGCCAGGCAGCGTTTTAGCGGCTGAATGATCGGTATCCCGCCTCCGACGCTGGCTTCAAACAATAAGTTCACGTTGTTTTTCTCCGCCGTCGTAAGCAGTTCCCGTCCATATTTAGCGATGACATCCTTATTGGCGGTCACCACGTGTTTTCCGTGATTGAGAGCATCCAGCATAAGCGTTCTGGCCGGTTCTTCTCCCCCCATGAGTTCCACGACAACGCGAATCTCAGGGTCCTCGATGATCGAAGCCGCATCGGTTGTAATTCCGCATCTGCTGCAATTTGCCGTGTTTTTTTGAGGTCACGCACCAGTATTTTTTTTATTTGGATCGAGGCGCCGGACCGCTGCGCGATCAATGACGCATTATCATGTAAAACACGTACTACGCCGGTTCCTACCGTGCCAAAACCCAACAATCCGACTTTTACCACATTCTCCATTACTTTCCCTTCTTTCAATCAAGCCTGTCCGAGAACCTCCAGCCGTTTCACACCTTCGATCACGCGGATTTTATCCAGTAGAGCTTCCAAATCAATAGCCAGTTCAACCGTTTCAATCGACAACGTAGCATTGGCCACTCCCTGCAAAGGAATGCCCTGATTGATCGTCAATACGCTGCCGTGATCGGCTGCAATCACATTCAGAACCTTGGACAACACTCCCGAACGATGCTCCAGCAAAAGAGCCACTGTAACGATTTTTTCCTTGCTCGCCTCATAAAACGGAAAAACATAGTCTTTATACTTGTAATAGGCGCTACGGCTAAGGTTCAGTATCTCCACCGCTTCATTAATTGTTCGAACTTCACCTTTTTTCAATAATTCCTTGACTTTGATCGTTTTTTTGATAGCTTCCGGCAAAATTTCTTCGCGAACAAGGTAGTAATTTGATTTCGTATCTGTCATGTCTTCACTCCTGTTCAACAAATTTTGTGTAACTGGTATAGATATATATCCACTAACGAAAGACATTATATCACTGATGGGAGAAATATGGCAAGCAGTTACAATATTATTTCAAAGCTCAGGCTTTGCGCCGCAAGGTTATCACACTGACCTCCGGCGGGCAATTCAAGCGGAACGGCAACCAGTGACCCGCGCCGCAGCTGACAAAACCAAAGCTCTGCGTCTCCTGGTAAACGCCGCGCATATAGGGATACAAAAACTCAAAGGCAGACCCCTGACCCCAGCCGACTTGGCCCCCATGTGTATGTCCTGCCAATGTTAGGGGAATCTGTCGGCTAAACGCAGCCGGCAAAAAAGCTGGATGATGAGCCATCAGTAGGGTAAAATCTTTACCGGAAATACCGTCGCAAGCGGATTTTAGAAAATCCTGGGCAACTTCTGGGCGCACTGACATTGAAGCTCCCATCGGGTAATCGACGCCGGCTATGGTAAAGTGTGCACCGCCGAACGGAAGTCGTTGATGCTGGTTATCGAGAATACGAAGGCCGTATTGTTGCAAAATGCTCCGGATAGGCGCTGCACCGCGCCGGTGTTCGTGATTTCCCATACAGAACCAACCGCCCAAAGGCAGCGACGTAAGTAAAGGCTTCATCATATCCATTGCGCCCGGCAACAAGGACACATCGTCGACGAAATCTCCCGTAATCGCCAGGATATCCGGCGCTTCCCGTTGCAATAAGGTCGCCATTTTTTTTACGTCGTTGACCGAAATGTACGGTCCAAGATGCACATCCGTCATATGACCGATTTTCAGGCCATCCAATTCTACAGGTAAATCGGCGTAAGCAAAATCAAGGCGACGCAATACGACTCTGAACTCCGCGTCCAGCACACCCACCGCATTGATACCAGTCATAGCCAAAGGCGGCGCCATAGCCGCTTGGAACAAAAAGCTCCGTCGGGTGAGGGCCGGATTCAGCGGAGAATCCGGCGGCGCAGCGGCCAGTTCTTTTTCACGCGCGAGACTCCAACGATGTTGCAACCATCCCGCCAGTTTTGAAAAAGGCCAGGCAAAAAGCAGCATCAACTGCAAAACCGTCCAAAACGGTCCAAAATAAAACACGACGTTAAACACGGCCAGCCCGTCGAACGGGCTTCCTGACCGTATACTCAAGGCCGCTGCTCCCAAGAATGTCAAGGCAACGTATGCGAAACGAAATTTTCCGCGCATTGTCGGCCGAAACAGCCGACCAAGCCAGAAACTGTTGATCCCTGCCAAGAGAAACAGCACGGCTACTACCGTCATTGTGAAAATACTAATCCGCATGATTATCCTCGTTTTCCGGTCGGAGAGGGAAACGCCACTTCTTCCGTTTCATGTTTTTTACTGCGTGTCATGAGCTCCAACACGGCGGAATGCGGGGACAATTCGTTTTGAAGCACTTGGTGCAAGGACTCGGTGATCGGCATGTCCACATTTTTTTGCCGCGACAGTTTCCATGCGGCGGCGGTAGAGCGAACCCCTTCGACCACCATGCCGGAGTCGGCCTGTATTTCGTCGATTCGACGCCCTTTGGCGATCTCGATCCCGGCCCGTCGGTTCCGACTATGCTGACTGGTACAGGTAGCAATCAGATCGCCCACCCCGGATAATCCGGAAAACGTAGCGGCATCAGCGCCGCAAGCCGCGCCGAGACGGGCGATTTCCGCCAATCCCCGCGTCATCAACGCTGCCTTCGAATTGTCACCGAATCCAAGTCCCTCGGCAATCCCGACCGCCAACGCAATAACATTTTTCAAGGCTCCGGCCAGTTCTACTCCCGCTACGTCGCTGTTGGCGTAAATTCTGAAGTTTGGCGTCATAAACACATCCTGCACATATTCGGCCAACACATGATCACTGCACCCCACCACCGACGCGCCCGGCATCCGAGCGCCGACTTCCTCGGCATGATTGGGGCCGGATATTACCGCCAACCGTCCGCCAATCGTCGGAATCTCCTGAGCCAGAATCTCCGTCATCCGCAGACAGGTATCCACCTCAAGCCCCTTGGACGCAGATACCACGACACAGTCCTTGGGCAACAACGCAGAAAATGACCGCGCCGCCGCTCGTACTCCATGCGAAGGAGTCGCCAACACCAATAGCTCGGTGTCGGCGACTGCCTGTTCCAACTTGTCCGAAATCTGGAGATTCTCCGGCAACGCCACACCGGGAAGATACCTTGAATTTATCCTGTCGCGTCGCATATCAGCCGCAAATTCCGCATTACGAACATATAAAACTACATTTTCGTGTTTTTCCGATAAGATTGACGCCAGCGCCGTTCCCCAGCCGCCGGCGCCAAAAACTGTCACTTTCACCATTTGCCTCCTACGGCTTCTTTGCAGCCGCTTTGATTTTCAGTTCTTCGCCCCGCAGCAGCCGCTCAATATTCGGGCGATGCCGAATGATCACAAACGCAGCCGCCGCTACCCCGAACAACAGGGTTTCGGTCCCGGCGTCAAGCCACCACATAAGCGGCGGAACTAAAGCCGCAGCTACGATGGAGGCCAGAGAAACATAGCGAGTCAGAAATACGATAATACACCATACGGAAAACACGATGACCGTTACCTTCGGCGCCAAAAGAGCAATCACGCCCAGTCCGGTCGCCACGCCCCGGCCCCCCTTGAATCCCATGAATACCGACCAATTGTGTCCGCTGATCGCAGCGATTCCGCCCAGAACTCCAGCCAACGAGCCACCCACCAACAGACTTCCCAGATATACGCCAGCCATACCTTTTGCCGTATCACAGACGAATACCAATAACGCCGGCCATCGTCCCAGCACCCGGTAGGCATTGGTCGCACCGGTGTTTTTGCTGCCGTGTTCCCGTAGGTCAATATGATAAAGCCATTTGCCGATCCACAGACCAAAAGGCAAGGACCCCAACAGATAACTTCCCAGAACAACTCCTACCAACAACATCGCCTAATCCTTCTCCTTCTCCTGCCGCGGACGTACTACCATCTTCAAAGGAGTCCCCTCGAAGCCGAACGCCTCACGGAGTCTATTTTCTAAAAATCGCAGATAGGAAAAATGCATCAGATTTTCATCGTTGACAAAGAATACAATCGTCGGCGGGCGAACAGAGGCTTGCGTCGCGTAAAATATTTTCAGTTTACGGCCCCGATCCGACGGTGGTGGGTTGATCCCGACCGCATCACGAATTACCTGATTCAGCACGCTGGTTGAAACGCGCATTGCATGCTGCTCCGCCACGTATTTCACCACTTCAGGAATACGATTCACACGTTGCTTGGTCAGCGCCGACAAAAATACCACCGGCGAATACTGCATGAAACCCAGTTCCTGGCGCAACATTTCCGTGAAGCGAAGCGACGTCTTCCCATCTTTCTCCAGCAAGTCCCATTTATTGACCACCAGCACGGAAGCCCGCCCTGATTCGTGGACATAGCCGGCGATTTTCTTATCCTGCTCGGACACGCCTTCTGAGGCATCAATCAGCATCAACGCTACATCCGCCCGATCAATGGCCCGCAGACTCCGAATTACGCTGTAACGCTCGAGCGCCGCGTCGATCTTGCCCCGGCGCCGCATCCCTGCAGTATCGATAAAAACGAATGTAATTCCATCCTGTTTGAAATAGGTGTCAACTGCATCGCGCGTAGTCCCTGGAATGTTACTGACTACCAGCCGTTCTTCGCCGAGCAGCGCATTAACTAAAGAAGACTTGCCGACATTTGGCCTGCCGACTACCGCGACGCGAATCGTATCCGGTTCGTCCACGACCTCTATGTCTTCCGGAAGCTCTTTGACGATGGCGTCGAGCAAATCGCCCAGATTGAGAGCATTGACCGCCGACACGGCAATCGGCTCGCCAAGACCCAGAGCATAAAATTCGTAACTATCCGTCATGCCTTTGAGATTGTCGACTTTGTTTACCGCCACTACGACTGGTTTTTTCGCCGTTCGCAGCATGCTGACGATGTGTTGATCCACGTCCGTGATCCCGGCTTTTCCGTCCACGACAAAAAGAATGACGTCCGCCTCTTCCATTGCCAGTTTCGCTTGATTGCGCACTGCCGGCAACAGTTCGTCGGTTTCATTGAAGTCAATGCCGCCGGTGTCAATCAGGGCAAACTCATGCCCCGTCCATTCGGCGTCGGCATAGATCCGATCGCGTGTCACCCCCGGCGTGTCATCTACGATGGACACCCTTTTTTCTGCAATGCGG
Source organism: Negativicutes bacterium (assembly GCA_035560855.1). Lineage (GTDB taxonomy): Bacteria > Bacillota > Negativicutes > UBA1444 > UBA1444 > UBA1444. The sequence continues at coordinate 7,308 of DATMYT010000632.1, forward strand.
TTGAACAATGTCGATTTGCCGACATTTGGCCGCCCTACTATCGCTACAATTGGTTTTGCCATTTAATGATCAATCCCTTCCCGGCTATCGATTCCCTTTGAATAAGGGTGCCGGATGTTCTTCATTTCCGTGACCAGATCCGCTGCATCCAAAAGCGCCTGCGGCGCCCAGCAGCCGGTCGCTATAACCTCGGTCGTCCCCCTGCCTGTAGTCAGAAACTCCACAACCGGTTTTTCCTCCAGCAGTCCACAGGAAAGCGCCACATTGATCTCATCAAGTATAACAATATCATATTTTTGCGAACTGATAATCGCTCTTGACTGCTCCCAGCCAGACTGTGCAAGCTGAATATCGATTTCTTCGGGATTTTTCAGATTGACAAAATCATGCCGCCCGACCGGGATAATCGTTAGTCCCGGCATTTTTTCCGCCAACCGAACTTCGCCATAAATATCGCTATTTTTCATAAACTGAAGCATGCAAACTTTCATGCCGTGGCCGATCGCGCGGAAGGCCAGGCCGAGACTCGCCGTTGTCTTGCCTTTGCCATCGCCGGTATATACCTGCAGCAGTCCCAGTTCTTTCATTGGCTCTTTCCTCCATATCCCAGACATTCCTTTAGCGCCGCCGCTCCGCCTGCAACCTGCACCGTGAGCGACAGCTCCCGCTGCAGTCCGTCGACTGTCATTCCGTCCAGAAATACCTGCTCGTTTTTCCGCAGCATGGTGGAGGAAATAATGATCCTCTGCGGCTTGATTCCGAGCGAACGCACATGTTTTGCTATATCCTGTCCGGTCAACAAGCCGCTGACATTCACCCCCGGCCCAAAGAATTCGTTGATTACTGCCTCCACCCGAACAGCCGGTGATATGGGCTTCAACAGATCAGCCAAAATGGGGGCAAACGCCGTCCCGCTCACGACAACCATTCCCTCGTCAGGCGGTGGCGGGCAGCCTCCAGCCTCTTCCCATTCCGAAAGGAAACTGCGGACCAGACCGATGCCGTTCTCCAATTGAGGATAACCGTCGTAGACTTCTTCCGGTGGAACGCTTCGGCCTGCCTTGAGATAAAATTCATCCGAAAGGTACACGAAAGACTGTCCAGTCTCGGCGCGAAACTTCGCCTGCCAATCAGCGACCTCATCCACGATTGCCGCCGCCTCCGGCGCTGTAAAGGCGCGCAAGGGATGGCACTGCTCCCGAAACCGCGTCAGTCCTACCGGCACGATGGCCAGCGAAAGAATTTCAGGGCGCAGGAGAGCCAAGTCGCGAATGGTACGTGTCATATATTCACCGTCATTATAATCCGGACACAGCACGACCTGCGTATGCAGTTCAATTCCCGCCTCGGCAAAATCCTGCAACTGCTGCATGATCCCTGCCGCGCGTGGAATGCCAAGCAAGCGCTCTCTGAGCGGCCCGTCGCTGGTATGCACCGAAACATAAAGCGGTGAAAGATGGAACCGACGAATCCGGTCAAAATCGTCACTCGTCAAGTTGGTCATCGTCACAAAATTACCATATAAAAAGGAAAGACGATAATCGTCATCTTTTACATACAACGTATCCCGCAGCCCTGCGGGCATTTGGTCCACAAAACAAAAAAGGCACTTGTTCGCACAGGTTCTCACCCGATCAAACACGGCGCTCTCAAATTCAAAGCCCATGGATTCATCCAGTGTTTTTTTGATCCGAAGATGAACCGTTTCCCCGGAATGTTTGATCACTTCCAGCTTGACGACTTCCTCGGACAGAGCAAAACTCAAATCGATCAGGTCCCGCACCGCCTCGCCGTTTACGCGCACAAGACGATCGCCGGGAACCAGTCCGGCTCGGGCCGCCTTGCTACCTTGCTGTACTGCCGAAATTACCGCTCCTGCGGCCATACTTGCATCCCCCTTTATGATGAGCGGCGGGCATATTTCCCTGGGGATATTCCCCGCGCTTCCAGCCACTGCGCCGCCCGACCGGTGATTACCACCGGGTGATGGGCTACATCCGTGATGGAAGTTCTGCCAAGCAGCATCATACATTTCTTCAATGTTGCCAAGTACTCCTTTAGCCACAGGACGGCGGCCTCCACGCCTTCCTGTTCGGTGCGCCGCAGCACCGGCGCCGCTATGCCGACCGCCGACGCTCCCAGGGCAAAAGACTTCAACGCATCGAGCGGCGTACGAACCCCGCCCGAAACAATCAGATCCATTCCGGAAGGCAAAACGTGCGCCGCTTCCAATGCGCTTAACGCAGTGGGAATCCCCCAACCCAGTAAATCATCCGACAACGCACGTCCGGTGCGGGCCGTTTCAATTGCAATAAAATTGGTCCCGCCAGCGCCGCCGACATCGATCGCCTTCGCTCCGGTCGAAGCAATCAGGCGAATTTGTTCCATCGCCATGCCGCTGCCTGTCTC
>DATMYT010000633.1:0-5009 GCA_035560855.1 Negativicutes bacterium
GGAACGAGAGGATGTTTTTCGCGCCAATGCACTGGCCCGGGATTTTTTTCATGCTTGCCTGACTAAATCTTCTCTTGGTGTTCATGCGCTGGCATATCTTGATGAACGTGGGCTGACAATCGAGACTGCCCAGAAATTGCAAATCGGGTTTGCACCGGATTCTTGGGATAGACTTTCGGTTGCCTTGCAAAAACGAGGGGTGACGCCGGACATTTTGGTCAAAGCCGGTCTGTCGATTCCACGGCCGCAAGAAGGCGTATATGATCGATTCCGCAACCGAATCATGTTTCCCATCGAGGATATCCGGGAGCGTGTTATCGGGTTTGGCGGCCGAGTTATGGATGGATCCCAACCTAAATATCTTAACAGCCCGGAGACGCCAGTTTTTAATAAACGAACAGTGCTGTACAACATTCCGCGAGCCTATCGCGCAATCAAGGAAGCGGGATATTCAATCGTTGTCGAAGGATACATGGACGCCATAGCTCTCGCGGCCAATGGAATTTGTAATGTCGTTGCTTCGCTTGGGACGTCTTTTACGCCTGAACAGTCGAGATTGCTTCTTCACTATGCGCCGGAGATTGTTTTTGCCTATGATAGCGATGCTGCTGGGCAGAATGCTACATTGCGCGCGTTGTCAATTGTGAGATCGAGCGGAGCAGTCGTGAGAGTGGCATCCTTTCCTGATGGCAAAGACCCCGACGAAGTAATTCGTAAACAGGGTGTCGGTGTTGTGCGGGAGCGGATTGCCGTTGCGGCAGGGCTTCTGGATTTTCAGATGGACCGGGTGTTAGGCGAATCCGATTATTCTGATCTCGCAGGCAAAGTATCTGTGGTTAATCGCGCCGTTCCATATTTGGCGATGGCGGATAGTGCAGTGGAGGTAGATGCCCATATTGCTCGGTTGGCTGAAAAACTGGGGATTGATGAAAATTCTATTCGCAGTGAATTGCGACGCCAACGCGGGAAGAAAGAGAATGCTCGACCAACACCGGTTCATATGAGACGCAATGCTGAGTCAAAACAGGTTGTTGCGGAAGAATTTGTGTTGAGACAGGCTCTTGAGCATCCAGATAGTTTTATTACGATTGGAGCCAGCTTGGAGCCGGACCTTTTTCAGAACGGGCCACGCCGAAAACTGGCAGGTGCTGTTTGGCAAAGTTATGCTGGAGGAGAAACTCCACGCCCAGAAGAACTAGTGCAAAACCTTGATGAGGAGACCGTTCGATTTTTATCGCGACTGATGCTGGAGGGTGAGCAAGGACCGGACGTGTCACAGGCGCTGGAGGACTGTATTCGAATTGTTTTATTGGCGCGCTTGAATGAGGAATATGAGGCGCACCGGATGCTGGCGGATGAAATGTTGCGCAAGGAAGATTCACAATACGTGCAGGAATTAATGAATGCGCAGCGAATACTTACAAAAATTAGCGATTTAACCAAATCGCAGGGGTAACGAAAAAAATTGTTTTACAGCCGGAGGGAGTAGGGTTTGGGAATGATCGACAAGAAAAAACTCATCACAGATCGTGTAGATGAGTTGGTGAAAAAAGCATTACAAGCAAACAGCATGATTTCGAACGTGGAGATCATGGACACGTTCCAGAATGAAGATCTTTCACCGGAAGACATCGAAGATGTCTATGAGCTGTTAGCTAAAAAGAGCATAGAAATTGTCGATGACCTGCCAGATCCTGATGCGATTGATGCTCCGAGTACAACTGATGCGGAGCCGGTTGTAGAAGAGGTGGATCTCGAACAGGCCATTCCTGAGGGAGTTAGTATTGATGATCCTGTCAGGATGTATCTCAAGGAAATCGGTCGTGTTTCTCTGCTGTCCGCTGTTGACGAAACCAAACTAGCGCGGCGAATGGACAAAGGAAATGAAGCCCAGCGTTTGATTGACGAAATTGCTTCTGACGAACCCAAAACAGCGATGGGGACTATGTTGCCTGCTGAACGCCTGGCTTTGGCGAAATTGCTGTTAGCGCCGGAAGAATATATGGTACGTATCCGCCAGACCAGCGAAGTGTTCAAAACTCTTTGCGAAGCTGCGACAGCCACCAATAATAAAATTGCTAATGGACTGTTTCAGGCTGGTGTGACGGAATTGACCCGCGAAGAAGTTCGAGCTCTGCAGAACCACCTAAGTTCTGAGGGAATAGAAATAACGGAAGGAGACGCACCGGTAGGGATTTTTGAGCCTCCAGTCACAGACAAAATTCCTAAGCAGGTCGCTCCGCCATCGGCTGATAATGCGGAAGTGGTCCGTGTTTTGATAGACTTGGGACGGCTTCAATCCAATACCGTTACTGCTGAACAACTAAATCACGCGTTGCGTCCCGATGATCCTCCTACCGTCCGTATTTCCGAAGGCAGTCATATTACAAAAGCAGTGCAGGGATTGGAAGCGGCAAATATTCGAATGATTGATGGGGGAAATCTCTCCTTGGCTTATTCGTTGCTGCGAGAAATTTCGCAACCATCTCATGAAGTTGTTGATGTACTGCGACGTATCCAAGATACGGCGAAAAATGCTATGGAGCAGGGAGATCGGGCCAAACGGAGTTTGTCAGAAGCTAACTTGCGTCTTGTTGTCAGTATTGCGAAACGCTATGTTGGTCGAGGGATGTTATTTCTTGACCTGATTCAAGAGGGAAATTTGGGACTGATCAAAGCCGTAGAAAAATTTGATTATACCAAAGGCTATAAATTCAGCACGTACGCAACTTGGTGGATTCGACAGGCAATTACCCGCGCAATTGCGGATCAGGCCCGGACTATTCGGATTCCTGTGCATATGGTTGAGACAATTAATAAACTTATCCGGGTGTCACGACAATTGCTGCAAGAACTGGGACGTGAACCGGCTCCCGATGAAATAGCCAAAATGATGGATATCACAGTTGAACGAGTTCGTGAGATTATGAAAATTGCACAGGAGCCGGTGTCGTTGGAAACTCCGATTGGCGAGGAGGAAGATTCGCATTTGGGTGACTTTATTGAAGATGCGGATGCACAGGCTCCTGCGGATGCAGCTTCATTCATGGTACTCAAGGAACAGTTGGAGGAAGTGCTGGAAACCTTAACCCCGAGAGAGAAAAAAGTGCTGCGTTTGCGGTTTGGCCTGGATGACGGAAGAGCCCGCACATTGGAAGAGGTGGGGCATTATTTTCAGGTCACTCGTGAGCGTATTCGACAGATTGAAGCGAAGGCGCTGCGGAAATTGCGTCACCCGAGTCGCAGCAAAAAACTGAAAGATTTCCTGGAATAAAATAACCTTGTAAATAAATTTGCAAAAGCCCTTGACGAGGCTGTGTTCCGTGCCTTATAATAAATGACGTTGACAACATTCCTCGATAGCTCAATGGTAGAGCACGCGGCTGTTAACCGCGGGGTTGTAGGTTCGAGTCCTACTCGAGGAGCCAATTTTCAAAGTCGCAGGCTTTCTTCGGAAAACCTGTTTTGTGTCTCTGGGGCCTATAGCTCAGCGGTAGAGCCGCCGGCTCATAACCGGCTGGTCCCTGGTTCGATCCCAGGTGGGCCCACCAAATTAACCGGCCCGTTGGTCAAGCGGTTAAGACACCGCCCTTTCACGGCGGTATCGGGGGTTCGATTCCCCCACGGGTCACCAATCCCGGGCGATTAGCTCAGCCGGGAGAGCGCCTGCCTTACAAGCAGGATGTCGGCGGTTCGATCCCGTCATCGCCCACCACGCTAATAAAGGCTTCTCATCTTTGGATGGGGAGCCTGTTTTTATATATTCTGCCCAAAGATTTAGTGAGTTTTAGCAGGCGGTACTTATGTTTTCGGATCTTTTTTCGATAATAAGAATGTAGACATCATGTAAACAAAGTATAGAACCGGGGGGACGTACACATATGTTACCATTTATATTAGCGGCTGTAGTTGGTGGAATGGTCGTAAAGAATATGACAGATTACCCTTCAGAAATTCGAAAATTGCGTGGGCAAATTCCCAAAGATGAACGGGAAGATTTCATGCGGGACTACAAGAGTCTCCCGAACCAAACCAAGACTCAGTTCAAACAATACCTGCGTGAAGCTAACATGGTGGAAGCCGGTAAGCTTATCGGGAAGGATCTTTCCGGATATAGCATTAATGCTAAAGGAAACGAAAAAAATGCAACAGCAACGCCTGTGCTAGATGCTTCTCAGGATTCGGTCGGGAATACGAGCAACGGCTTTAATGAGAGAATAAAGAACATTCTCAACTCCTATCAGTTGGATAGTGACCCTCAATTAGTGGCGGAAGCAGCGAAACGTTATGAATCAATTTCTGGATATAACCAGATGAATATTGTGGAAAAGACACGTACGTTGTTGGATGTTTCTCAATAAAAAACACAAAAAAAGAACTTCGATTCAAAGCGAATCGAAGTTCTTTTTTTGTTGATTTGATTAAAAGCCGAGTTCTTCGCCCACGACAACGACATGAAAATCAATTGTCGGAGGTTTCTTATGCAGAATGCTGGTCATATTACAGATGCGAGTTGCCCCTTGGCAATCCATACACACGCCGGTAATCGTGCATGGGTTGGGTCGATCGAGCCTTTTGTTGTTGATGGGAGCGGCATGCATCTCAATGCGTTCCATGGCTCCATCAAGGTCGGAGACGATCTTGTTCACACCGACGACGACGACCACTTTTTTGGGACCAAAACTCATAGCGGCGACCCGATTGCCTGAGCCGTCAGTGTTGACAAGCTGGCCGTCTAAGGTAATTGCATTGGTGCTTGAGATGAAGACGTCACAAAGAAGTTCCTTGCGACGAAGCGACATGGATTCTTCCAAAGAAAGTCCTGATTTGTTGTGGTCATAGACTGTATGGCCATCTTTTTCGAGCTGCTCTGGAATGCCCAGTTCTTTCAAGGTCCAGGAACCACCGACGCCGACGGTAGCGCCATCCGGTATAAGGGACATTACTTTTTCGATGGCAGCGGCGCGATTGCCGACATAGTAAGCATGAAAGTTGTTTTTCTCAAGTGC
>DATMYT010000634.1:0-3362 GCA_035560855.1 Negativicutes bacterium
ATCAGAAGCTGTATCACGAAAATCAAGGATTTCAAAGAACTCAGCGTTCTTCTGGTATTGGTTTTAGTTAGCGTCTTGTTGTCAATCACGACAGACAGCTTCGCGACTTCGGATAACTTGGGATCTCTTGCAATAGGACTATCGTGTGATGGGATTATCGCAATCGGGATGACAACTGCCATGATTGGTGGAGGCTTTGATCTATCCGTCGGCGGAATATTCGGACTATCTGCTGCGATTGCGGCGTTACTAACAGTTGCCGGGGTAAACATTTGGCTCGCTGTCATCATTGCTCTTGCAGTTTGCGTCGTGGTGGGCCTCATCAACGGATTACTGATCAGCAAGGTCGGTGTGAATCCGTTTATCACGACACTCGGCATGATGTCCATTACCAGAGGCTTGGTTCTGGTACTGACCGATGCTCGATCGGTCAGCATTGTGAAAATCCCGGATATTGCAAGCTTTCGAGTGTTGGGAACGGGCGACTTTTTATCGATCCCGATCATCGTGATCGCTTTCATTCTGATGGGAATTATTGGCGATATCGTTGTGAAAAAGACGACAATTGCGCTGCAGTTGTTCTATGTCGGAAGCAACGAAAAAGCTGCGCGGCTTTCCGGAATCAATGTGGACAAGGTCAAAACAAGCATCTATATGATCACGGCATTCATGGCTGCCATCGCCGGCGTCCTTTCTCTATCACGATTTGGTGTGGCAACCGCGCTGGGCGGACAAGGTGCTGAGATGAGAGTCGTCTCTGCTACCGTGATTGGCGGAGCTAGCCTCAAAGGCGGGAAAGGCTCTGTATTAGGGGCGATTTTAGGCATCGTGCTTCTAAACGTTGTGAATAATGGTCTTGTGTTACTGAGCATCTCAGTCTATTGGCAAAGCGTCATCAGCGGACTGATTCTGATTATTGCGGTGTCAATTGATACGTTGAGCACGAACAGAAAAAACAGCAAATAGTTTTTGCACAATATTTCTAGAATGTTGTGTAGAGAAAACAAAATACAGGAGGAAAGATCATGAAGAAGATTGCTAAAGTATTGGCAGTATTAATGGCTTTGTCTATGCTGCTGACGGCATGTACACCAAAGGTCGCAGAACCCGCTGCACCGGCGGAAGAAGCAACAACGCAGGAAGCTACGACGGTGGTTTCTAGCGACAAGACGGCAGGACTGATTGGAGATGAATCACAGGATTACGTTCTATGTGCTTTCTTCATTGGTCACACATTTTGGAGTGATGTCTTTACAGGCTTTGAAAACGCAGGCAAAGTGATGGGCGTTAACGTGACGATGGCGGGATCACCCGAATATGATCTGAATGCCGCTATTGCCGCTTTTGATCAAGTCGTTGCAACAAACCCCAAGGGTATCGCGCTGTCCTGCATGGATGCTGAAGCATACAATGACTCCATTCAAAAAGCATTGGACAAAGGAATTAAGGTTGTAACGTTCGATTCAGACGCTCCCGACAGCGGCAGATATACGTATGTCGGCGGAGAAAACTATAGCGCCGGCGCAACCGCGGCAAAGTTTATTGGCGAACAGGCTGCGGGAGCGGAAATCGAGGTTGGCGTTCTGACGATGGTTGGACAGGCAAACATGGAAAGCAGAGTCCAGGGCTTTGTCGAAACACTCGAGAAGAATTTCCCAAATGCTAAAGTTGTGCAGGTTGTCAATAGCGGAACGGATCCGACGGAAGCAACCAACGCTGCATCCGCACTGATGAAGAACAATCCTGAACTTGATTATTTCTTCTGCAGCTATGCGGTAGCCAGCCAGGGCGCAGAACAGGCAATCAGCGAAGCCAATAAGATTGGCGACATTAAAATTGTGACGTTTGATACGGATGCAGTGACCCTGGATTCCATCAAAGCCGGAACAATTGAAGGCACAGTCACGCAGAATCCGTGGACGATGGGGTATTGGAGCCTTGTCTACCTCACCATGCTTTCTAATGACCTGGTGAAGCCGGCTGATAACTGGGAAGCGAATGGATTGATGGCGGTTCCGTATTCTTGCAATAGCGGTTCAATGGTGGTCACGGAAGCAAACGCGGACAATTTCTACCCAGCCAAATAACACGAGAGCATTCAAAGACAAATCGTGATCCGTTTACAGCCCGAAATCTGTTCTCTGCCTGTAAAAGCTCCTCCTTATATCATCCAAAACGGGCAGAGAACAGCGGGCTGTAGATCTACAGCAAGCGTGCAAATCAAGAGCATTTCTAAAGTAACAGATGAATACAATTGAAAATCGATTTCGCTGACTTGTTCGCATACAAGGACTGTTTCTGCATCGATCAAACAGAACTGTAAAGGTAAGAAAAGGTATGAAGCATTTTAATGTGATTGTAGTTGGCTGCGGGAAGATGTCTACCGCCTGGATTGATTATGCGAACAGGCACAAAGAGGATATTAGTATCGTTGGTCTGGTCGATATCGTCGAAGAAAATGCGAGAAAAACGGCTGACCTGTTCGGTTTAAGCGCTTCCATCTATACCGATCTAGATACGGCGCTGAACAGATCAAACGCAAATCTTGTATTTAACGTAACGGTTCCAGAGGCGCATTATGGTGTTGCAACAAAGGCGCTCAACAGCGGATGTGACGTTTTTGGAGAAAAACCGTTGATGCCTACTTATGATGAAGCGAAAAAAATCATTGAGTTATCAGAGCTGTCAGGGCGAACATACTCCGTCATGCAGAATCGAAGATACACCAATGGTGCAAGATCTCTGCGGAATTTCTTAGACACACAGAAAATCGGCGATGTAGGATTCGTTTGTGCAGATTTCTTTTTGGCTGCGCACTTTGGCGGATTTAGAGATGTTATGGACAATCCGCTGATCCTTGACATGGCGATCCATCATTTTGATACCGCTCGATATATTACGAAGGCGGATCCTGTCTCTGTTTACTGCCATGAGTTTAATCCGAAAGGCTCCTGGTATAAGGGGAATGCGGCTGCGGTAGCCATATTTGAAATGTCTGACGGATCCGTTTTTAGCTACAGGGGATCGTGGTGCTCTGAAGGGCGAAGCACATCTTGGGAAGCAAATTGGGATCTATGGGCATCCGATGGACACGTCAATTTTAACGGCAGAGACTTACCGGTATATGAAGAATTACTTCCTTCTATTGACGTGCAGTATGGCGGAATGTTGTATCTGAGAGATATAAGAAAGAAAGATGTTGAAAACACATGGACCGGGAACGTTGGACATAACGGTTGCCTCGATGAAATGTTCGATGCGCTCAGAACGGGCAGACGCTCGGAAACCGATAGTAGAGACAACATTAAGAGTTTGGCAATGGCACTAAGAGCCGTTGAAAGCGCGAACACGGGTAAAAAGAT
>DATMYT010000635.1:0-4173 GCA_035560855.1 Negativicutes bacterium
GCCTACATGCGTTCACTCCGCAATCATGCTATAATATCGAAAGAAAATTCTATTAGAAAGAGGTCATACTAATGTTTGAAGCAGAATCCGGCAATTTCACGCTTAAAGTTGCCAAAACACTATGGTTTAACATCTATCGCGGCGTAATCAACGGCGCGGCAGGCGAATATGTTGCTACAGTTCGTATCATCCCCGGTCTGCCCCTGGATCGTCAAGATGTTCCCGACGATGCGCCTGAAGCGCGGCCGTATCTAATCGTGATCGTAGAAGATGCGTCAATCGACTTGAATGAATTAGTCTCTTTTGAGTCCGCCGTCACCGATTCCTTATTGCAGACTTTGTCCCGTGAAACTTTCAAACCCGAATTCATTCAGTTCTTCTACCCTACGCCGTCCACCGAAACGGGAGAAGCGCTTCTGTCATAGTTTTTCCGGCTTACTGCCGGATACGGAATATAATTTTATCCTCGACCGCCGCTATCTCGATCAGCTTTTGTTGATCTTGCAGCGGCAATTTTTCGTACATTTTTCGTTGGACCAAGACATATCCCGTTTCACCACGCGCTAGCAGAGCGCTCAGTTTATCTCCGGTCTTAAACTCCGGCCCGAAAATTTCTGCATAATAAGCGACTCCCGGCTGCAGAAACTTCTGTACATGCAAAGTGGAAAAACCGTCATAGTTCTTTTTTAATTCCACCGCCAACGTTTCGGAAGAAAAAGTCGGAGACAATGATGGCATCAATAGAGATGTCACAACAACAATAAACAACATCATAGAAATCACCTGAACGCCAAAAGCCGAAGCGATCTTTCCTCGCCATATCAAAATTGACGAAACAGTCGCCATTACCAGGATAACAGCTGAGCACCCCAATACGCCGGCTTCCAGATATGGCATTGTATCCAGCGCCTTAAACAAACCGAAAATCAGTCCCGCACTCAGTAGTACGGTAATACCGGCCCAGCTGATTCGGGGCTTTTCTTTGCCATATTCAAGGGCTTGGTCCAAGTACCAACCAGCAATGACAGCCAGCGCCGGAAACATCGGTAGAATGTAAGATACCAGTTTGGTCGCCGATAGCGAGAAAAACACAAACACAACAACGGCCCAACTCATGAAGAACAACAATATTGGACGCTCTTTTCTGTTGGTCGTTAGCGAAGACCATAAAGATTGAAACAGTATCGCTGTCCACGGAAAAAAACCAACAAGCAACACCGGAATAAAATAGTACCATACGGCGCCCGCTGCATGCTCAGGCGAGGTAAACCGGGTAACATTATGAAAGCCTAAAAAAGTATCCACAAAAGCAGATCCGTGAAAATGCGTCATCAGCAGATACCACGGAGCTGCCACCGCTGTAAACAGAACAGTTCCAGGCAAAATTGACATTTGGAGAAGTTCTTTCCACCGTTGAGTCGCTAGCAGATACAAAAATACTATTGCCCCCGCAAAAAACAACCCAATCGGCCCTTTGGTTATGACTGCCAAGGCGGTAAACAGATAGAACAGCATGTACCGTTTCTCAAGAAAAGACAATAAAGCGACCATTAGGCAGAAAGACAAAGTCATATCCGTAACTGCCGCTTTGCCCAGATAAAAATATTCGATGCTGGTCGTCAGAATCAACGCGCTAAATACGCCGGCCCGGATTGAAATTAAACGGGATACGGACAAATAAAGATAGACGGACCCTGTAACGGCCAGCAATGCGGACGGAAAACGCGCTGCAAACTCACCCATGCCGAAAATTTCGGAAGCTGCAGCTACCAACCAATAATACATCGGCGGTTTATCATACCAAAAATCGCCATAAATACGTGGCGAAAGCAAATCCCCCGCCGCCAGCATCTCTCTCGCGGTTTGTGCATAAACGGGTTCATCCGGGTCCAAGAGCGGATAGCTCCCCAGTTGAAAAAACATGATGAACACAGCCACAATCAGAACAACCCAAAATTCTATGCCAAATCGTCTCAACTACTCGTCCCCCTGTAAATTTGTAAGCGTTTCAATCAGTAAACGCCCTGTAGGTCCGGTCCAGCCCTTCCCTCAAACTGGTTGACGGCATCCAATTCAGAATGCTGCGCGCCGCAGTGTTGCGGAGCATGGATCTTAAGATATCCCCCTCCCGAGCCGGTTGATAGGTAATGGGAGTTTCACGACCGGATACTTCAGCAAAAAGCGATGCCAGTTGATTTACCGTTATCTCTGTCTGGGTGCTGATATTCAAAATTCTGTCAGATTCTTGACTGTTGATCGCCTGAACATTTGCCGCTGCAATATCGCCAACATATACGAAATCGCGAGTCTGCAGCCCGTCGCCAAAGACAGTCATCGGCTCCTGCCGATGCATTTTGCGCGCAAAAATGCTCACCACGCCGCCTTCTCCGTTATCGCCCTGCCGTTCGCCGTAGACATTGGCAAACCGAAGGATCATATAATGAAGGCCGTATAATTCATGGTACATCTGAATATAACGCTCGGCAGTCAACTTACTCAGTCCGTAAAACGAAGTCGGTTGTTTGGGCGCCTCTTCCGGCACCGGCAATATGGACACATCTCCGTATACTGCTGCACTCGAAGCAAAAACGATTCTCTCTACGCCGGTTCGGCGACAGCCTTCCAATACTTGCAATGTCCCAAGCACGTTAACTTGGGCATCGACATCAGGACGTTCCAAAGACGAAGCAACAATAGTTTGCGCCGCCAAATGAATCACAGCGGTAAATCGCTCCCGTTCAAAAACATCCCCTAAACTACGATCCAAAATATTCAGATTGATGAAAGTAGCCTTAGGATTAACATTTTGAAGTGACCCGCTTGAAAGATCATCCAGTACTACCACGTCGTGCCCGGCCAAAATCAGTTGATCGACTATATGGGACCCAATAAAACCAGCGCCCCCGGTAACCAATATTTTCATCCCTGCACTCCTTCCTATCAGTTCATTTGCTGCGAAACCCTTGGGTTCCAAAAATTTTTAGGGTAAAATATCCGCCAATACAAGCCGGCAGATATTCGGCGAATATCCGCCAGGCTACAGCCGCAACACCAACTGTTCCGAGTGGAAGAAAGGTCTTGAAACTGCTCACAAAAAGCGCCTCCGCCACGCCGGCGCCACCGGGAGTCGGTGCAAAATAAAGCAGCAGGTTCAAAAATACCATGCGCCCCATTACCTGCACCCAATCGATCTGCGCCCCAATTCCCAGAAACAGCATCGGCACCATGGCATAGATCAGCAGCAAGCTGATTCCTGATTCCAGGAAAGCCCATCCGACAGCTATCGGTGACGCTGCCATCAGCGCCAGCGCACCACGCATGTCACGGTAAACCTTCATGAGCCGAAACCGCCACCTAACAGGAAAACGCTTCAGCAAAACAACTGCCAACCGGTCCGACAGCCGCGTGCGCAGAGCCGCCATGCCCACCAAAACCAGTCCCGCAAGCAAAATAGCGCTCCTGACAATTTCCGTTCTGTCAAACCAAGGCAAAATTTGAGGGTCGTAATAAAAAACCACCGGTAAACACAAAACCAAAAACAAAATGGATAAAATGGTTCGAATCAGCACCACTACCGTTGCGCTTCCTGTCGGAATTCCGGCCCGCTTTAAAAACAGTACCTGAATCACAGCGCCGCCCGTCGCGCCCGGAGTCAACAATGCCATGAAATAATTGCCAAACACTACCCGAATTGCAGCGGACAGCTCCACCTGTTTCCCCGTCACGGCGCTCAGGCGCTGCAATCGCAAAGCATCAAAATACATGCCGAATCCAATCAAAACGATCACGCCAACCAAAGAAGCAGGATGAAAATCCGACAACTGACGCAGCGTGTCCATGTCAACGGTGAAATAAAGCACAATAAATGAAACGAAAACGATAAGACCAATCAGTACTGCGATGCGTTTTCGTGAAATATTCATCCTACAGCTCCCGATAAGAAATCAACTGAATTTTTTGTTGCTGCACCGCTGCCGTTGCTCTGTCGGAACAAAGCGCCTGCAACTCATCCTCCCAATGATACCCCCAAGAATATTTTGCAGCAAGATCTGCGTCCAGCTCACCCGGATGAACCATAATTTCCGAATCGCCTTCCGGCAATCTTCGAAGGATCGAAAGCAAGGTTGGTTCATCCATCTGCCCGCCGGAAAGCATCCCAAAAAAATGGTCGGT
>DATMYT010000636.1:0-4374 GCA_035560855.1 Negativicutes bacterium
TTATTATACTATTTGTGCGAGAGAGAAAACGGAGTCGGGAGGATAAAAGCGGATGAAATGGAACGGGCGACCGACTCTTGTTATCTTGCTTGGAATCCTCTTTGCAGGCATTCTTTCTTCATTGGCAGGCTGTGCGCCATCGCAGGAAAAAATAAAGGCCGGTTTCTATAGTTATCCCAAAATGCTAACGGAGGTCGCTGACTTGGCTGCTCGTTATCCACATCTTTTGACTGTTTTTGAGCAGGGGCGGACGTATGAAGGACGAGCTATTGTCATTCTGGCAATCGGGCCTAAAGATGGAGCTGCAAGCAAGACTGAAATTATGGCCGTTTTTGCCCAACATTCAGGTGAGCATGCGACAACGAATGTTGCTATGGGATTTGTGAATCAGTTGATGTCGAATTATGGCAAGGATGAAGAAATCACCCGGATACTGAACGAGAAGCGGATCTATATAGTTCCCATGGCTAATCCGGATGGCGTCGAATATAGTATGACCAACGAAAAGATATTTTATCAATGGCGGAAAAACCGTAAACCTGTGGGACTGGACAGCTTCGGCCCCGATCCGGAACGTTTCGGGGTGGACTTAAACCGGAATTGGGGGTACCAATGGGACGCGCCTGTGGGGGATGAATTGGCAAGCCACATGAGTAGTCCGAACAACCAGTATTTTCATGGAGAGAAGCCTTTTTCCGAACTTGAAACAATTGCGCTCAGAGATTTCATTGTCGAGCATAAGAACATCAAACTTTTTATAGATTATCACGCGGGCGAATCCAACTATATGCAGGGAGATATTATTATTCCTTTTTGCTACACGGATGACCGGGAAGTGAACCGGCTTGAAATGGTACGCTACGAAGAATTCCGCGACAAGCTCGCCCGAACGATCAGCGATCCGGCGGATCATCGAACTCCTTTTACTGCCCTAAATGCTTACCAAGTGAGGGAGTTTGTCTTGAAGAATACGCCCTTGCTGTTAAAACCGTTTGTGCGGTATATGCTTCCGGCATCGACGCTGGCCCCAGGGTCTGCTATCGACTGGGCGGCAAACCGGGGCATTTCCGCCCTCGGAGTTGAAATGCTGAGTAAGGACAATTTTGCAGCCAAAATGCCGCATAGCCAAGAAATACTGACACAAAAGCAATTCGAGGGATTCCTGTTTTTGTTGCAAGCACTATAAAAAGGAGGGGGCTAACTATGACCAAGACGATGACTCAGCTAAAAGTTGTTAATCGACTGCATGTTTTTCGAGCCGAACAAAGAATCACACAAGAACAGCTTGCCAAAGAAATCGGAGTGACGCGCGCAACGATTGTCGCAATTGAGGGCGGGGGATATAATCCTTCGCTGGAACTGGCTTTTCGGTTGGCGCGGTATTTTAAAACGGACATTCAGACTATTTTTTCGGTGGAGGAGGAAGAACAATGAAAAAGTGGGAAGCGATCTTATTGAAGAGTTTTTTGTACGGATTGCCGATTTTGGTGGTGTATGCCGTTTTTTCATACTCCGTTGATTGGAAAAACGTACCCCAATCCGACAATGTCCTGAGGATGCTTTATGATTTGGGTGGACTTATTCTGGGCGTATGGATGATTCTGGCTGTTTCACTGAGCCTTCGCCTGATCTTTTCGGGGAATTTCCGCGAAGCGACGCTGGCAAAGCTTACCCTGATAAAGGAACGGGACGAACGGGAAAGCTTTTTGACCGGCAGGGCAGCCAAGTCCACCATGTTGGCGTCTATTGCCATCCTGATCTTTTTGTTCTGTTTATCCTGTTTTCAGGTTTATTACTATACGCTACCGCCGGAACAGGTCGTTGAAGGAAAAACCAAAGTAATTTCGCTGGGGATGCGACTTGACCTGTTTGCGGACGAAGCGGGCAAGGCTGCAGATGCCGCTGCTGGGGGCAAGAGTCTGTGGTCGTACAGCGGCTTGCCCTTTTCCAGCTCCAGTATCATCCTAGGACTTATTATCTGGCAAATTGGGTTTTATCATTTTTCGATAAAACGAATGATGAAATGACGATTATTGCTTTTCGCTCTGTTCTGCAGGGCAAGTTTGCTCCATGATCGGCGGGGTGGAATTGCGGGCTGCCAGCCACATGGAAACAGCCAGGATGAGCAGGCAGCCGATGACGATAAGCGGAGTCCAGAAGGCGGTCGGTACGTATTCATAGAGCCCCAAGATACCAAAACAGATGAATAAAATGGCGGCGCCCCACTTCATCGTGCGCTCGGGGATCTTTTTACCCAATACGATGCCGAATATGATCCCGAGCCCGTCGGCGACCATCATGCCTGCGGTTGTTCCGAGCCAGACCGGGAGAATGGTATTGAATTTTGCCGCTAAGGCGATGGTCGCAAGCTGGGTTTTATCTCCCATTTCCGCAATGAAAAAGGCAATTGCAACCGTCCAGAACGGGTTGAATTTGTCTTTTTCTGCTTCGTCGCCCAGTTCGTCGCCACGGATGGTCCAGATGCCAAAAGCGATGAAGGAAATGGCGGCGCCGATTTGAATGTAGGATAACGGAATAAATGCGGTCAGATAGTTGCCGACCAGAACGGCGAACAGATGATTCAGCACGGTAGCGACAAATACGCCCCACATGACGGTTTGCCAGCGAAAGCGGCAGGCGAAAGCCATGGCGAGAAGCTGAGTTTTGTCGCCCATTTCGGCGAGCACGACAAAAGCAAGAGATGTCAAGAATGCGGTCATTTGGTATTCCTCCTTAATTTTCCTTAGAAAGTGCATGCGCGGCAAAAGAAAAAGCGAGACACTTCGGCCTGACGATAATCGTCAGGCCGAAGGTCTCGCTGATTGACTTTCATCAACGGTACGGCCAGGCATTTCTGCCAGTATGTTGACCGGACCTATGCAGCTACTCCCCTTCAGGACTTATAAAAAATATTCTAATCGATGGGTGCAGGACGTGTCAATACCATCCCGATAATAATAACGGCTAAACTAAAACCGAGCCCTGAAAATAAAGGGTTTTTAAACTCCGGGAATAAAATATTCCATGATAGGGATGCTGCGATACCGACAAGCATTGAGCAGGTAGCTGTTTTTGGCGTTAGTTTCCCTGGACAAACGATTGCCAAGGTTAGGGGGGCGAAAATACCGGCTCCCCGCAGCGCCATGGACAAAAAATTCCAATCCAGAACCAGGGAGTCCATATTGTTTAAAACGAACAACGCCGCGCATAACGTTACGATCAATACACAGGAACGATTGACCCATAAGAGCTTTTTGCTCTCGCTAATGCCCAGCATTCCTTTCACGATATCGCCTGAAATCATGGTGCCGATGCCTAGTGCAAGTCCGGCCGCCGATCCAATCGCAGACAGGAACAACGCGGCGATTGCAGCGCCGCCTATCCAGGCAGGAAGAAAGTTTATCAGGTACATGGGCAAAGCATTGATGGGGAGAATATCCGGATAATTGGCGCGCATGAACAGACCGATCATGACCGAAGGAATGCCGACAGGAATCGTCAGCGAAGCAGCTACCAAAGAACCGACAATAGCGGTCCGTGTATCGCGCGCCGAAAAAATTGCCTGGGCATAGGTCTGGGTGCAAATTATCCCAATAATGAGGGAAAAGGCATTTTTGATATCCAGCCAAAATCCCCGCCCAAACAGATTTAACCAAGGATCGACGGTAAAAGACGCTTGAATCCCACTTAAGCCACCAAGGTTCGAAAAAGCCGCAGTTCCGGCAATCAGCAGTGTAATATAAAGCAGGCCTGTTTTAAAGATGCCGGCCAACCCTGTCCCTTTTATTCCCCCAAAAAAGACATACGCAAGAACGATTAATACGGTTATACAGGCTGCAATCTCAGGCCTCACGCCCAGAATTGCGGAGATTAAACAAAAGGAGGTCAGCATGCTGGCGACAATGCTGAAAAAAATACCGATCGATGAAACAATGCTGGTGATAGGTCCGGACGCTTTCCCATAATGCAGAACAAGAAACTGCGGAATGGTTGCCAGGCCGGTGCTTCGCAGGGGTTTGGCATAAAATGCCGCCATGATTAACAAGCCGATGCCTGAACCGAGCGTAAACCACCAGGCGGATAATCCTACGCAAAAAGCCAGCTGCGCCGTGCCCATCGTGGCAGCGCCGCCAATAATGGTGCCGACGATGGTTCCGGAAACGATTGACGAACTGGCAGAACGCCCGCCAAGACTAAAGTCGTCGGCTGATTTTACCTGATGGGAGGCGTATAATCCCAAAGCCATGAAAAATAGCAGGGTGATCATTAAACTTAACAAATGTATGCCGGTTAACTCCATTTTTATCGCTTCCCTAAAGAAATCAGTCGAATTTCCGTATTGACTGACGTTTCACTATCCATTACGATTATAGC
>DATMYT010000637.1:0-7163 GCA_035560855.1 Negativicutes bacterium
ATATAAGCAACGGATTGAAGGGCTCAAGGTTGTCATTGTCGGCGATATCCTACACAGTCGGGTGGCGCGCTCCGATATCTGGGGGATGAAGTCGCTCGGCGCGGATGTGCATGTTGCGGGACCGGCGCCCTTGCTGGCCAGGGAAATGGAGACTATGGGAATTACCGTGCACACTTCGGTAGAGGAAGCCATTCAAGATGCGGACGTTATTAACGTGTTGCGCATTCAAAAAGAGCGTCAAGGCAAGGGGTTGTTTCCTTCGGGAAGAGAGTATGCCCGTTTGTTCGGAATTAATGCCAAACGATTGAAATTGGCGAAACCGGATGCACTGTTGCTGCACCCGGGACCGATGAATCGAGGGCTGGAAATTGCACCGGACGTAGCATATGGCGATCAATCGGCAATTCAAGAGCAGGTAAAGAATGGTCTGGCGATTCGGATGGCTATCCTCTATCTGGTTCTGATGGGAGGCGAAAACATTGAAACTACTGCTTAAAAACGGACGAGTGATTGACCCTGCTTCGGGATTGGATTCGGTGGCGGATGTTTTGGTTGAAGGTGGACGAATTGTTGCCGTAGGAGTGGACCTGGCATCGGAAGGAACTCAAACGCTTGATTGCTCCGGCAAGGTGATAGCGCCTGGATTGATCGACATGCATGTTCACTTGCGCGACCCCGGTCTGGAAGCCAAGGAGGATGTTGTCTCCGGTACTCAGGCCGCAGCCGCCGGCGGATTTACTATGGTAGCTTGTATGGCCAATACGCGGCCGGCTGTGGATAGCTCCATTATGGTGGAAGGTCTGCGGGCGAGGGCGCATCGTGAAGGTGTCGTGCGCGTTGGCGTGATCGGCGCCATGTCCAAAGGACTGGAAGGCAAAGAACTGGCGGAAATCGGCGATATGAAACTGGCTGGCGCTGTGGCGATTTCGGACGACGGACATCATGTAACGCAGTCCAACCTCTTTAAGGCTGGACTGGAGTATGCGGCGATGTTCGATTGTCTGGTGATTTCCCATGCCGAAGACGAAGCGCTGGTGGCGGGGGGGCATATGCATGAAGGCGCTGTTTCCGCCATTCTCGGGATACCGGGACGGCCGTCGGTTGCCGAAGATATCGCGGTTTCCCGGGATGTTATGTTGGCTGAATATACCGGCGCTCCCTTGCATATCGCTCATGTCAGCACCAAGGGTGCAGTGGAAATCATTCGGGCGGCCAAACGCCGGGGCGTCAAAGTGACGGCGGAAGCAACTCCGCATCACCTTACACTGACGGATGAGGCTGTATACGGCTACAATACCGCAACAAAGGTAAATCCTCCGCTACGATCGGCGGATCACGTGGCTGCGCTTCGCGCGGGACTAAAGGATGGCACGATCGATGTCATCGCCTGCGACCATGCCCCGCATGCTTTTGAAGAAAAAGATGCGGAGTATCGGTATGCACCGAGTGGATTTGCGGGACTTGAAACTTCATTGGGCGTTATTTTGACTGAACTTTATCATACAGGAGAGTTTACGCTGCCGGAAATTATCAGTCGTATGTCGAACCGACCGGCTCACGTATTGGGCGTGTCCGGCGGCACTCTAGCCGTTGGTTCGGCGGCCGATATTACAGTGATTGATCCTGATAAGGAATGGACGGTCGATTGCGATAAGTTCTACACGCGCGGGAAAGCGAGTCCTTTTGCCGGACGACGCCTGAAAGGGCAGGCCGTGATGACGATGGTGGAAGGTAGAATCGTGATGCAGGATGGACAGGTAAGAGCATGAGCGATTTTGTGGCAGGAAAGTTAGTGCTGGCTGATGGTACAACCTTTGACGGACTTCTGCTTAATGGGTTGGAAGGCAGCGGCGAAGTGGTGTTTAATACCGGGATGACCGGCTATCAGGAAGTGTTGACGGATCCTTCCTATGCAGGGCAGATTGTTACCATGACGTATCCGCTGATCGGCAATTATGGCGTTAATCCAAAATTTGATCAGGCCCGAAAATCTTTTGTTCGCGGATTTATTGCAGCGCAACTGTGCGAGAATCCCAGCAACTGGTGCGAAGAGGGCAATATTATCCACTATCTGGAACAACGCGAAATTCCTTGCCTCAGTGAGATTGATACTCGGGCTGTTACAAGAAAAATTCGCTCCTATGGCGCTATGGAGGGCCGAATTGTCCGGGCAGAAAGAAATATTGCTCAGGTAGTGGCCGAGATCGCCACCCATATCATCGGGACCGATTTGGTGGCGGAAGTGACAACTCCTGAAATCTATCGCATTCCCTTTGCGGGCAAAGCGCCGCACGTCATTGTGATGGATTTCGGCATCAAGCGCAATATTTTACGGTCCTTGTCGCTGTATGGCTGCGATCTGACTGTAGTTCCGGCGTCAACCGATGCCAAAACCATTCTGGCATTGAATCCCGACGGCATTTTTCTGTCCAACGGGCCGGGAGATCCCAAGGTGGTGACCTATGCCATCGAAACAATCAAGCAACTACTCGGCAAGAAACCCATGTTCGGGATTTGTCTCGGACACCAACTGCTTGCGTTGGCTTTGGGCGGCGACACATACAAGCTGAAGTTTGGTCATCGGGGCGTTAATCATCCGGTAAAGGACTTCAGCCGCGACCGGGTATATATTACTTCACAGAATCATGGCTATGTTATTGATGAGAAGACTGTGCCGCTCATGGATGTCACCGTGACACACCGGGCAGTGAATGATGGAACTATTGAAGGAATGCGGCATAACCAATTGCCGATATTTTCGGTGCAGTATCATCCGGAAGCAGCGCCGGGACCGGATGACAATGTATATCTGTTTGAACAGTTTACTGCGCTTATGAAAGGAGGCTGCTGAATATGCCGAAACGCGGAGATCTCCGGAAAATCATGGTGATCGGCTCGGGGCCGATCGTCATTGGGCAAGCAGCCGAGTTTGACTATGCAGGAACGCAAGCCTGCCGGGCATTGAAGGAAGAAGGCATGGAAGTCGTGTTGGTCAATTCCAATCCGGCTACCATCATGACGGACACGCATATTGCGGATCGGGTCTATGTGGAACCTCTTTTGCCCGAGTATCTGGAAGAAATTATCGCGAAAGAGCGGCCGGATGGCTTGCTGGCTACTTTGGGCGGGCAGGTTGGACTCAACCTCGCGGTAAAATTGGCGGAACGCGGCACATTGGAACGTTACAATGTTGAACTGCTGGGAACGCCGCTTGAAGCAATCAAAAAAGCGGAAGACAGGGAACTATTCAAGAAGGCGATGCAGGAAATCAACCAGCCGATTCCAGAGAGCGATATTGTCGAAACCGTGGAAGGCGCCCGGGTTTTTGCCCGCAAAGTAGGATATCCTTTGATCGTTCGCCCCGCCTATACTCTGGGCGGAACTGGCGGCGGCATTGTTAACAGTGAAGAAGAATTGGATGATGTCGTGGAGAGAGGCCTCACCCACAGCATGATTTCCCAGGTACTGATCGAACGCAGCGTTGCGGGATGGAAAGAAGTCGAGTACGAGGTCATCCGTGATGCAGCCGACAACTGCATCGTAGTCTGCAACATGGAGAACATCGATCCAGTGGGCGTTCATACGGGCGACAGCATTGTCGTAGCTCCTTCGCAGACACTGACAGACCATGAATATCAGATGCTGCGGTCTGCTTCTTTGAAAATTATCCGGAAACTGGGGGTCGAAGGCGGCTGCAATGTTCAGTACGCTTTGGATACCAAGAGTACCGACTATATTGTTATCGAAGTCAATCCGCGGGTCAGCCGTTCGAGCGCATTGGCGTCCAAGGCGACAGGGTATCCGATCGCCAAGGTCGCGACAAAAATCGCTATCGGTTACCGGCTGGATGAAATCCAGAATGCAGTCACCGGAAAAACCAAGGCTTGTTTCGAACCAGCTCTCGATTATGTCGTCATCAAATTTCCTCGCTGGCCGTTTGACAAATTCATCGGTGCTGATCGCGAGTTGGGAACCCAGATGAAGGCTACCGGCGAAGTAATGGCAATCGACCGGACGTTTGAATCGGCCTTGCTAAAAGCCGTTCGATCGCTGGAGATCAAGGCTCATCGATTGCAACTTCCGGCCATTGCAGCGTTAACGGATGAATTGGTGTATGCAAGATTGTCCCGGACGGATGATGAGCGCCTGTTCGTAGTAGCCGAAGCTTTGCGCAGAGGTGTTGATCCTGCCGAAATCAGCCGTATCACTACGATTGACCCGTTTTTTATCGACAAAATCAGGCGCATTGTTGCCATGGAACAACGGGTGGTCAATGAACCGATGACGCCGCAACTTATGCGGGCCGCCAAACGCTGCGGCCTGGCTGACAGAACCATAGCGGAGCTGACGCTGACGCCGGAGGCGGAAATCCGCAGCCGACGCAAACGATGGAATATCATACCCTGTTACAAGATGGTGGATACTTGCGCCGCCGAGTTCGCAGCGATTACTCCTTATTACTATTCGACCTACGCGCAAGAAGATGAAGTGCAGATAACAGACCGGCGCAAAGTGCTGGTGCTCGGGTCCGGGCCTATTCGAATCGGGCAGGGAATTGAATTTGATTACTGCTCCGTTCATTCGGTATGGGCTTTGCGCGAGATGGGGGTAGAATCCATCATCATCAACAACAACCCGGAAACCGTCTCGACCGACTTTGACACATCGGATCGTCTGTATTTTGAACCCCTTACAATAGAAGACGTGATGAACGTTATCGAAAAAGAAATGCCGGAAGGCGTTATCGTCCAATTTGGCGGGCAGACCGCCATCAATCTGGCTGCTCCTTTATCCCGCGCCGGCGTGAAAATCATGGGAACCTCGCTGGAATCTATCGACACGGCGGAAGATCGGGAAAAATTCGATGCTTTTCTGGAAAATCTCTATATTCCCCGTCCGAAAGGCGCCAGTGTGACGGATGCCGGAGCTGCGATTGCGGCTGCCAACCGTATCGGCTACCCTGTCGTTGTGCGCCCGTCTTATGTTCTGGGTGGTCGGGCCATGGAAATTGTTTATAACGAGGGCGATTTGCGTTATTATCTGACGCATGCCGTTCAGGCTTCTCCGGATCGTCCCGTGCTCGTCGACCGATACATGCAGGGAACAGAGGTCGAGGTGGACGCCGTCAGTGATGGAAATGACGTTTTGATTCCAGGCATCATGGAACATATTGAGCGGGCGGGAGTTCACTCGGGAGACAGTATCGCCGTCTATCCTCCCATTACGCTGTCGG
The DNA here is from genome assembly GCA_035560855.1 of Negativicutes bacterium. Lineage (GTDB taxonomy): Bacteria > Bacillota > Negativicutes > UBA1444 > UBA1444 > UBA1444. The sequence continues at coordinate 5,234 of DATMYT010000637.1, forward strand.
ATGAAATTAAGAATACCATTGTAGACTATACGGTGCGCATGGCTCGGGCCTTATCTGTAAAAGGGATCATCAATGTTCAGTACGTCGTATCGGATGGGAAACTCTATGTGATTGAGGTCAATCCCCGTTCCAGCCGTACCGTGCCATTTTTGAGCAAGGTCACCAAGGTTCCGATGATCAATCTGGCGACTAGGGCGGCAATGGGGCAGTCATTGGCATCGTTGGGATACACTACAGGACTGTTGGACCCAGTGGGATATACCGCAGTCAAAGCCCCGGTATTCTCCTTTGCCAAAATCACGCAGGTCGATATCGCTCTTGGGCCCGAAATGAAATCAACGGGTGAAGTCATCGGCATCGATTATCATTTTGAACGCGCTCTTTATAAAGCGATCACCGCTTCCGGCATTCAGATTCCGGATGACGGGGCGATTCTATTTACGATTGCCGACAAGGATAAACAAGAGGCAATGGCGACCGCGCGGGGCTATTCGGAACTCGGCTATCGCATCGTGGCCACAGAGGGAACCGCCAAATTCTTTGCATCGGCCGGGATTAAGGTCGAGTCGGTGCAAAAGGTATCGGAAGGATCGCCACACATTCTGGACCTTATCCGTAGCGGCATCATCCGAATGGTGGTCAGTACCCTGACAACAGGGAAATTGCCGGAAGCAGATGGCTTCAAAATCCGTCGTTCCACAGTAGAACATGCGATTCCTTGCCTAACATCTTTAGACACCGCCAAGGCGGTGCTGGATGTGCTGACGGTGACCCGTCGGCGTCGTCTGATTTACTCAATGGCGCTGCAGGATTTTGCAGGCACTGCTCCGCATGGACGGGAGACGAAGTAAAATGGAAACTGAAGAAACGCCGGCACAAGGGTGGGAATACCCAAGCACCCTTCCCGAATCGTATCAGGGTTTTTCGTTGCAACGGGAGAACCAGTGGGAGGGACTCATATACCGCATCTTCTCTTACCAGGATGAAGAAAAACGACGCAGCGCTTCTGTCGTATATGACAAAAACACGCAGGAATATATGCTGCGTGTTAAAATTGGCCTGACGGAGTTTTGTGACGTTCACTTTATTCATGATGATCTCAAGGCGTTTGAGGCGATTCTCGGCCTTGCGTTGCTGACGCGATTGGAAACCTTGCGGCAGTGCGTTCCGGAAAGGATGGAATCGCTGTTTCGTGACAAAAAGATTCTCGAGTGGGCCAGCGAATTTGAGTTTCCTGCGCAGATCAACGGCTTTGAAATGTTTCTCAGCCCGCAGACTTGTTTTCAGTTCACCAATGGTTCTTATCTCATTCTGGACTATTCGGATTTTACCCAGGATAGCTCATTGCGTTTCTATTACAATGTATTTCGCGACGATTTTTTTGCAGAGTATTTGGTTTTGGGTGCGCCCCAAGCTACGCAACGTTTCGATGTAAAAACCATACCGGAGCTCGCGGCGCTAATTACAAGGGATCTGAATGATGCAACTCTGGATCTTCGTTCACGGATTGATGCAGTCAAGACGTTGCGCAGCAGAACTTTCGCGCGTAACGATTGACAGAACAGCCGATATCAATTAGAATATATTTTGCAGTCCACAATTGGCCCGGTGGTGTAGTGGTTAACATGCCGCCCTGTCACGGCGGAGATCGAGGGTTCAAGTCCCTTCCGGGTCGCCATTTAAAATAACCCATGTCTCGGTAGCTCAGTCGGTAGAGCAGTGGACTGAAAATCCACGTGTCGGCAGTTCAATTCTGCCCTGCGGCACCATTTTATCTGCGGAAGTAGCTCAGCGGTAGAGCATCGCCTTGCCAAGGCGAGGGTCGCGAGTTCGAATCTCGTTTTCCGCTCCAGTAATAGATAGTGTCAGGCTCGTGCCTGATGCTTTTTTTTTGCAAAAATACGCCCCAAAGTTTGTGTATAAATATAAT
>DATMYT010000638.1:0-11435 GCA_035560855.1 Negativicutes bacterium
ATTCCTCGGCCTGAAAAAATTTAAGGAAGAAATCGACAAAAAACTCCCCGGCAAATATGACATCCAGCTTTACGCCAATGCCCAACTCGGCGATGACGTGAAAACAACCGAAGCTGCCCGCATGGGAAATCTGGAAATGACGGGACCCTCCTCTTCCCCATTGACTGGAATCGTGAAGGAACTCGGTGTGTTTGACCTGCCGTTCCTGTTCCCGAACACAAAAGTCGCTTATGAAGTCATGGACGGCCCGGCCGGACAAAAACTGCTCGACTTGATGGAAGCCAAAGGCCTTAAAGGCTTGGCGTACTGGGAAAATGGTTTCCGGCATCTGACCAACAGTGCGCACGAAGTGAAAGTGCCTGCCGACGTGAAGGGTCTGAAGATCCGCGTTATGCAGAATCCAATCCACCTCGCGACATGGAAAGCTCTCGGCGCTAACCCGACTCCAATGCCTTTCAGCGAGCTATTCACTGCTATGCAGCAAAAGACCGTCGATGGACAAGAAAACCCGATTCCGACCATTTACCTGTCGAAATACAATGAAGTCCAAAAATATGTGACATTGACCGGCCATGTCTACACACCGCATCTTCTGATCATCAGCAAGAAGATCTGGGATGGAATGCCGAAGGAAGACCAGAAAGTATTCCAAGATGCGGCTTATGTCGCTCGGGATTATGTCCGCACCATCAGTAAAGAAATGAACGATTCGCAGACTGCCAAGCTGAAGGAAGCTGGAATGACAGTCACTGTGCTGAGCCCGGAACAACAAAAAGCGTTCCAGGATGCAGTGCAGTCTGTCTACACAGAGTATACAGACAAGATCGGCAAGGAAACAGTTGACTCCATCCTCGCAGAAGTAAAAAAAGTATCTGCCAAAAAATAACTCGGACACAACAATGAGAAGGAGAGCAGTTCAAGAAGGACGGCTCTCCTTCTCATTGTGTTTTGGGAGCGCATATTGACTAAAACATATAATTGTTCTCGCATAGGAAGGGTTTTAGCGAAAAATATGGAAGATTAAAAAGCCAGATATTTCAAAAATGGTCATTATATAACGATGTGGACAGGAGCCGTTCGATGTTGTTGGAGATCAATGAGGGTAATTTGACTGAAATTGCAAATCCGAAATTTAGAGAATACGCGCAAATTTATTCCAAGATATATGGACGCTTTCTTGAACATATAAATACTGATGGCTTGGAATTGGATAGCTGCATTTCGACAAACAATACTGAGCAGAAAGTGCGTTTGACGGAGAATAAGGTAAAGCATCGCAATAATAACCACAGCATCCATGTTAATTGGATATCACCTGCCTGCAAGGCGTGCAATAAAGGGCAAAACAGTGCAACTTTCTATTTGTCTTTGCAATGCCATCGGCATTGTTATTACTGTTTTAACCCGAATCAGCAGGATTATGACGAACATACCGCACAGCAACGGGACAGTATCAAGGAATTGGATCAACTCAAGCAGGCAGGCGGGAAGCTAGACTATATTGCATTAACTGGTGGCGAACCATTGCTGCATCCAGAGGCGACGGTTCGATTTTTTCAAGCAGCGAAGCTGAATTTTCGCCGAGCGCACACCCGGCTTTATACATCGGGCGACTTACTGGACAAAGCAATTTTAGACAAACTTGAGCAAGCCCGGTTGGATGAAATCCGTTTCAGCATTAAATTGGAAGACTCTCTCCAGATAAGACGGAAGGTCATGGAAATGATCCGTATGGCGAAGGATATCATTCCTTGCGTAATGGTTGAGATGCCAGTTATTCCAGGAACTTTGCCTGAAATGAAAGAATTATTGCAAGAGTTAAATACGATGGGGATTGCAGGAATTAATTTGCTGGAGTTTTGTTTTCCCTACCATAATGCTCAGGAATTTAAAAAACGTCTGTTTCGGGTGAAAAATCCACCCTTTGAAGTGCTTTATGATTACTGGTATGCGGGCGGTTTGCCTATTGCCGGCAGTGAGGACGAGAGCTTGGAATTACTAAATTTTGCAGTTGAAGAAGCGCTGTCCATGGGGGTTCACTATTGTTCTTTGGAAAACAAATTTACCGGGCAGGTTTTTCAACAGAACCAATTGGCGGATCAGTCGAAGTTAATCTATCTTTCGCCTAAAGACTATTTTATAAAGACCGCCAAAGTTTTTGGCGAAGACATTCCTAAGGTCATAAAAGTATTTGAAACGGCAAACATGAGAGAGTATGAGATCAATACAGAATATCAGTACTTGGAGTTCCCGGTCGAAGAAATTCACGTGCTTACAGGCCTTTCTGTTGAGATTGGAATATCAACCAACATTATGGAGGTTCGCCAAGGTGACGTATACCGCCGGGAATTGAAGATTGAACGCGTTTTGCCGCAAGAGTTCCATAGAAGCATGGTGTGAAAATTGGATGAGGTGTTTTAATGTCACAGAATGTACAAGATGATTCTTGTACCCAAAAATTGCAACCGATCTTGGAAGTGCGAGTGTTTGCTTATGATTTTTTGCGCCGAACCTTTCTGCAAGAGCCTTCACAGGAATTTTTGACTAATCTGAAGCAACAGCCAACACTCCAGGTTTTTCCGTTTGAAAATGAGAACAAAGATATTGCGCAGGGAATTCGAAAAGCTCAGGAATATCTCGGGCAGCACGATGTTCTGCAGGAAATCGAATATGACAAACTCCACTGGGATTACACTCGTTTATTCATTGGACCGCATGAATTGCCAGCGCCACCGTGGGAATCGATCCATCTGAACAAGGATAAACTTTTATTTCAGGAAGAGACGCGGCGTGTTCGCTTGGCTTATCTCAAATATGCTTTCCTCCCCGAACTTTATCAGCAAGAAGCTGACGATCATGTGGGGCTGGAATGTGATTTTATGTATCAGCTTTCGTTAGTGGCCTGTGAAAAAAATAATTCTTCTGATTGCGTGGGACTTCGGGAAGTTTTGCAAGATCAAGCCGACTTCCTTGACCAGCATCTTCTTCGTTGGGTTCCGGCTTTCGCGGACCAAGTCATTTCTCATGCCAGTACAGAGTTTTACCAAGGGATGGCGCAGACACTTAAGGGCTTTTTGCATGTAGATCAAATTGCGCTACAGGAGCTGTTGGAAACTGCGTAGATAGTAGGAACAAGCGGTTAGGAGGAGAATGTTATGGGGAATCTTATCGAACAAGCAAAAAATTATGCGATGAGTCGACGGTCTTTTTTGGGGCTTACGGCAGGGACACTGGCAACGGTGTCATTGTCAGGCTGTGGCCTAACAAAAGTATCTAACCAACAGGCGGAAGAATTGGCCAAAAAGGAAGGAAAATGGATTACGGCTGCCTGTTGGCATAATTGTGGCGGACGTTGTATGAATAAAGCCTATGTTGTGGATGGTGTTGTTGTTCGCCAAAAAACGGATGATACTCATCCAGATACGCCTGATTTTCCACAGCAAAGAGGTTGTGCGCGCGGTCGGTCTCAGCGCCAACAAGTTTTTGGCGCGGATCGAATCAAGTATCCGATGAAACGAAAAAACTGGGCGCCGGGCGGTGGAAAAAAAGAACTGCGCGGTAAAGATGAATGGGTTCGGATTTCTTGGGATGAAGCGCTGGATAGTGTGTCCGGCGAAATTAAACGAATTCGCGAAAAATATGGAAATAGTTCGATCTTTGTAACAGGTGGCAGTGAAATGCCACGCACGTTGGGACTCTATGGGGGGCATTCCACACATTGGGGAACAACTTCCTGGGGTTCTTGGCGTTGGGGTCCGGCGAAATTCGGTATGCAAGAAGGGTATTTTGAGCATAGCATCAATGATCGGTTAGACTTGCGGAATTCCCAGCTTGTTGTTCTCTGGGGCGGCAATCCTGCCTGGAGCGCAGGGGGAAACCCGACGTATAACTATTTGCAGGCCAAAAAGGCAGGCGCAAAGTTCATTATCATCGACCCTATCTATACCGATACAGCGGAAACTCTCGAGGCGCAGTGGGTTCCCATACATCCAGGGACAGATCATGCGATGCTTCTGGGAATGGCGCATACTCTTTTAAAAGACGACGCTCCACCAACTAACCCACTGATTGATTGGGATTTCCTATATCGCTGCACGGTAGGCTTTGATGCGGATCATATGCCTCAGGGCGCTGATCCGAAAGATAACCTGAAAGACTATGTTCTTGGAACGTTTGATGGTTTGCCGAAGACTCCGGAGTGGGCCGCTGAAATTTGCGGGATAGAACCCAACACAATCCGTGACATTGCTTTGCAAATTGCCAAAACCAAACGGGTCGCTTTATTTACCGCATGGGCTGCGTCACGGATCAACAATTCCGACTCGTGGCCGCAAATGTTTATGTCTTTTGGGGCGATGACCGGACATATGGGTCAGCCTGGGCGCATGACGGGAGTAAGCTGTCACTTTGGCTCGGGCAATGGAGGCCCCGGTCTTGTCAAACCTGGCGGAAACGGATTGCCGGCAATTAAAAACCCAGTGACTGACAGTATTAATGATAACGAAATGTGGGAAGCTATTCTTTCAGGAAAGTATACGGCCGGCTATAACAAGAAGAAGGATATCAATATTCAACTGATTTACCATGGATATAGTTCGGTTTTGCAAACCCGCTCCGCCATGAACAAAGGGATTGAAGCTCATCGTAAAGTGGAGTTTGTCGTTTGCCACTCCCATTTTTTGACGACAAATGCAAAGTACGCCGATATTATTCTGCCGGCTACAACTGAATGGGAACGAGAAGGCGGCTTCGGCACAGGGAACCGCGAAATCTTAATCCATTACACACGGGTGACGCCGCCTCTCTTCGAAACCAAGCACGACCAGTGGATGGCGATTGAAATCGGTAAGCGCTTGGGCCTTAAAGCGGAAGATATTTATCCAATTTCAGAAAAACAGCAAGTCTTTAATCAATTAGCCGGTGCAACTGTTATCAAAGAGGATGGTTCCGGCATGGAGACACTTTTGACGATTACTGCGGCTGACATTGCCGAAATGGGAATTCAAGGGAAGCCTCAACAAGGTCGGATTACATTGAAGGAATTTAGAGATAAGGGAATGTACCAGGTGGAACGCAAAACGGGTGATAAGTTTGGCTATATTGGGTATGAGAAATTTCGCCAGAATCCGGCTGCAAACCCATTGAAAACTGAGTCCGGAAAACTGGAGATTCACTCCAAGGCGTTGGCCGCGCTGATCAAAAATTATGGATTCACCGAGATTAAACCGTTCCCAAGCTATAATAAAGCGACAGAAGGCTATGAAGACACTTTCAAAGATTGGAAGGCCAAAGTCAAAGGCGAGTATCCGCTGCAAGTGGTAAATCCACATTATTTCAGGCGATCCCATGGCATTTTTGATAATATTCCCCAGCTTCGGGAAGCCTTCCCGAATCCTGTCTTTGTGAGCGCGAAGGATGCCGGTGAGCGGGGTATCAAGACAGGCGATACCGTCCTGTTGAAAAGTCGCCATGGGAAAACGCTGCGAACCGCGCAAGTCACGCAACGTCTCATGCCTGGCGTAGTCGGACTCCCTCATGGCGCGTGGGTCGACATGGATGAAAAAAATGGGGTTGATAAGGCTGGCGCGGATAATATTCTGACGGGACCTATCGCGACAGGACAGGGCATCGGCGGCTGGAATACCTGCAATATTCAGGTGGAAAAGTGGAAGGGTGCAGCGCTGATACCTGATGTGAAGTGGCCCCAGCGGATTATATAGCAAGAAAGGAGTAATACTGGAATGACGCAACTTGGATTTCATTATGACATGTCAACATGCGTTGGCTGCAGGGTTTGTCAAATCGCCTGTAAAGATAAAAACAATCTAAAAGTCGGTGTACTTTACCGACAGGTTTATGATATGGAAAGCGGAGTATATCCCAATCCGCGGATTGATCACCTATCCATGGGATGTAATCATTGCGCTGATCCAAAATGTGTCAAGAATTGTCCAACGGGTGCATTATATAAAAGAGAACAAGATGGGATCGTTCTGCATGACAAAAATAAGTGTATTGGATGCAAACTGTGCCTGTGGTCCTGTCCTTACGGCGTGCCGCAATATAAAGAAGATGAAGGGATAATTGGCAAATGCGATCTTTGCGCCGATCTGTTGGCAAAAGGGGAAGAGCCGGCATGTGTGACTGCCTGCATCACCAGATCCCTGCATGTTGGGGAGATCGAAACGCTTCGAAAGCAGTACGGTAATATCGCCGATGTTAAAGGACTGCCGGGTTCGGAAATGACTCGCCCGTCTTTGTGTATTACCACCAAGAAAAAATAAGGGGGGTACGAAATGTTTTCAGAAGAATGGCCGCTTATGATGTTTACATTACTCAGCCAACTGGCTGTTGGCACTTATATTATTCTGCTTTTCATCCGTTTTTCATTAATGAAAAATGATGTGCATTTATCAGTTCGACTGACCAACCCAGGTCTTAAAGTGGTTGGTCCGATTATGGCCTTGGCATTAGTCCTTTCCGTGTTTCATTTGGGAACGCCACTGGGCGCCTATCGTGCTGTCCTTAACCTGGCATCGTCCTGGTTGAGCCGCGAAATTCTCACGGCAGGCGGATTTTTTGTTTTCTGGTTTCTTTCCTACTCGACTTTCAAACAAGGAAAACCGGGCGTCGCTTTAGGCATAGTGACAGCGTTGCTAGGCCTTGCAGCTGTCTTTAGCAATGCAAGCGTTCATGCCATGTCGGTTCGCCCAGCCTGGATGGATGTGAATACTTATCTGGCTTTTTATGGTACGACTTTCGCAATGGGGTGTGTAGGAGCAACCAGTCTTGTGGCCTTTGAGTTGAAAGGAAGTGCTGTCCCTGCCCCAGTTGGCAAAATACTGAAAACTGTAGCCATCATTGCCGGTACTGCAGTAGTCGTTCCGCTTATCTACACTCCAGTTTTTGTTTCTACGTTAAACGCAGGATCGACGGCAGCGCATGAATCTGCAGCCATGATTTCAGGCAGTTATCTCATGCCCCTAGTAATTCGCGCATTGCTTTCCTTGGCGGGAGCCGTTCTCTTGTACTCTGTGCTGAAGAATCCCCAATCGATTTTACCTGTAAATCAGGCACTTGGAGCCCTAATGCTTATTGCGGCAGGCGAATTCATCGGGCGCTATGTATTCTATGCTACGGCAGTGTCGGTATTCACCGGGCGAACACTAATTTAATCCTTTGCAATAAGAAAAGCTATGAATACTTCGCTAACAAAGCATCCCTGCTTAAGGATGCTTTGTTTTTTTGATAAAATTATGCCTTGACATTGCCTTTCATCCATGGCATTATAAACACTATTAGTGTTTGAACCACAATGGAATATTGGCAAACTTGTTGAAAGGCAAGGACGCAAAGCCGTGGGTCTTAGGACGAAACCGTCTATGATTGCCAGGTTGCTTTTTTGGTATTACGAAAATAATTCGTCAGAATTGCACTGGGCAGTCTGACGTTTTTTTATTCCCATTGTAAAGCAAGCCCCGGAGACAAGGTGTTCACTAATGACTGATCAATTTTGGAAGGGGCTTGTGCAAATGAAAGTGAAAAACATTCAAACTCGGTTGCTGTTGGCGCTATTACCGCTAGTGCTGATAGCGTTATGCTTGTTGTCAGGGACCAGTTACTATCTGTCCAAACAATCATTGACAAAAAATATCAATCAAACCGCTATGGCTGTGGGAACTGATTATGCCGAACGTGTAAAGTCTGACATGGAAACGATGATTGCCCAGTTGGAAGATCTCGCCAGTGTTGCGCAAATTAGCGCAGGGACGGAAAAAGGACCGATCGTATCCATAATGGCGGATACGCAAAGACGTCTTGGAAAATTTGATGCTATGATTTTACTCGGAACCGATGGCGCGGGAATTACCAGTGAAGGAACAACTGCTTCATATGCGGATCGCGACTATTTTAAAAAAGTCATTGCAACACAAAAACCGGTTATTTCAGATCCGTTGGTTTCCAAAGCGACCGGCAAGTTAGCTGTTGTTTTAGCAGTGCCGGTGATAAATCAAGGCCGCATGACCGGAGTGCTGGCCGGCACTTTTTCGATGGATCGCTTGAGCGCTATGATTAAGGAACTGAAATTCCTGGAAACTGGCTATGGTCAACTTGCCGATGATTCCGGCTTGATTATTGCCCATCCACGGTCGGCGGAAGTTGTAGGCAAGTTAAACCTGCGGGAGAAGAAAATAAATTCGGCGCTGAAGTTGCAGCAGACGGAGCTCGACGACCGGCTGATCAACATGTTTTCAACGGCGGCGCAAACAGGAAAACAGGCATTGGGGCTCTACACATTTGTAGACAACATTACCCGTATTGGGGTATGTACGCCACTTGAACTTCCTGGCGGACAGCGCTGGGTTTTGTCGGTTGCGGCGCCAGAGGCGGAAGCTACCCGGGACACCGATGCGTTGGCGAAAACGATGCTGATCATGTCGCTGTTGTCGTTGATCGTTGTTGCTTTGCTGATTATGTTCATCGCCAAAAAATTTGCCAGGCCGATTGGTTTTATCCGGGATGAATGTTTATTATTGGCGCAGGGAGACTTACGGGAGCGAGCGGCTATGGTATCTTCCGAAGATGAAATCGGTCAACTTGCGAAAGGGTTCCGGGACATGAGAACAAACCTGCGTGCTCTTGTCGCGAAGGTGCACTCGCAGTCGGAGCAATTGGCAGCTTCCAGTGAAGAGTTGACGGCCAGCGCCGACCAGTCCGCACAAGCATCCAATCAAGTGGCGCAGTCAATCACGGAGGTTGCAACAGGCGCTTCTGCACAGCTGACTGCCGCCAATGACGCGGCTGCAGTGGTGCAGCAAATGTCAGCCAGTATTCAGGAAGTATCGGCTACTACCAATGAAGTGGCGGATCAGTCGAATCGGGCGGCAAACAGAGCAACTGAAGGCAATAAAGCGGTGAATAAAGCCGTTGAACAGATGGGACGGATCGAACAGACCGTCAATGACTCCGCCAAAGTGGTAACGGAGCTAGGCGCGCGGTCCAAGGCGATCGGGCAGATTGTTGCTACTATTTCCGGCATTGCCGGACAGACGAACCTCTTAGCGCTTAATGCCGCAATTGAAGCAGCCCGAGCGGGCGAGCAGGGACGCGGATTTGCCGTAGTAGCGGAAGAAGTGCGCAAATTGGCTGAACAGTCACAGGAAGCGACGAAACAAATTTCCGAGCTGATTGGTGGAATTCAGGGGGATACCGAGCAGGCGGTAGTGTCCATGGGCAACGGCACCCGCGAAGTGAAACTGGGTGCGGAAGTAGTCAATGCGGCAGGTCTGGCCTTTCATGAAATCGTAGGTCTAGTGAGCCAAGTGTCTGATCAGGTGAAAGACGTGTCGGCGACCATCGAGCAGATGGCGATCGGTAGCCAACAGATTGTTGAGTCGGTAAACCGGATCGACAAGCTGAGCAAAGATGCAGCGGGGCAGGCACAGACCGTATCCGCGGCAACCGAGGAACAATCCGCTTCCATGGAAGAAATTGCTTCTTCCAGCCAAAGTCTGGCGCAGCTGGCGCTTGATCTACGGGATGCTGTCAGCAAGTTCCACGTCTGATTCCCGGACGCTTGCCTTGTTTTTTTGAAGCGCTTCGGGTATAATCAATTCGCAATTACATATGAGACAGGTGCCCATATGGGCTTAATAGGGAAGTCCGGTGAAAGTCCGGCACGGTCCCGCCGCTGTAAAGAGGAGCAGCCTGCTGTACGCCACTGGAGCGATTGGCTCTGGGAAGGTGCAGGCCCGCGATGAATCTGAGTCAGAAGAACTACCTGTTTGACGATCACCGTTGTACCCACGAGCGATGGGAAGGGGATTTGCAGGTTCTGTTCTGAACGCACAATCTCCATCCTTCGGGGTGGAGATTTTTTTGTGATGACAAGAGGAGGATGCTGACGTGGCGACTGGAAAATTCATCGGCATAGGAGTGGGCCCTGGCGACCCGGAACTGTTGACATTGAAAGCGGTGCGGGCCTTGTCCGAGGCGGATGTGGTCATTGCACCCCGGACGGAAAAAAGGGGCGACAGCATCGCGTTATCGATTGCGCGGCCTCATATGCGCAGCAATATTGAAGTGTTGGAACTGGTGTTCCCGATGGTTTATCACGTCGGGGAGCTGAGCGACGCCTGGCTGGAAAATCGCAATATCATTCAGGGACGCCTGGATGCTGGTGAAAACGTGGTGTTTCTGACGCTCGGCGATCCGATGTTTTACAGCACCTACATCTATGTGTTTGAACTGTTGGCCAACTGCGGTCATCCAATCGAAACCATTCCCGGAGTGACGGCGTTCTGCGCCATTGCAAGCCACCACGGGACGCCGATCGTGGAAGGAGATGACGTTCTCAGCGTCGTGCCTGCCACTATCAGCCCGGAGAAACTGGATCAAGTGCTGGCGGTATCAGACCGACTGGTACTGATGAAAGTGTCGCGAAATTTCAATGATCTGCGGGAGCGGCTTCATCACCACGGATTTGCGGAAGAGGCATTGATGGTAACGAAATGCGGTCACCCGGATGAAGAAGTGCACGACGATCTCATGGCGCTACAACCGCAGGATGTGACATATCTTTCGACGATTTTGACCCGCAAGCGCAAAAACAGCACTTCGGCTACTGCTTAAGGAGCCGTGGGGATGCAGCAGAAAAAAGCGATTTTGGTGGTCAGCTTCGGGACAACGGTTCCGGAAACACGCAAAGCCAATATTGACGTTTTGGAACAGGAAATCCAGGCGGCATTTCCGGAATGGGAAGTTCGACGCGCTTTTACCTCGGGGATGGTGAGAGAAAAAATCGCGGCGGAAGAGGGTCTTCCTGTCGATCCGCCGGCGAAGGCGCTGAAAAGATTGCAGCGCGACGGATTTGACGATGTGATCGTGCAACCGACGCACATTATTCCCGGCGAAGAGTATGATCGGCTGACTGCGGCGCTTGAGCCGTTCCGGAGTGACGGAGTCTTCGCTTCACTTAAACTCGGTCGACCGTTGCTTTATCACGGGGGAGCCGAGGCGAGGCAGCCGGATGACTATCTGATCGCCGTGGAAGCGCTGCGGCAGCAGCTGCCGACGTTCGCGCCGGCGGACAGGGGGCGGGTAGTGCTCATGGGACACGGCTCGGGCCATGTGTCCGATAGTTGCTATGATTTGCTGCAGGAACGTATCGAAGTCGCCGGATTGCCGGTTTTCACCGCCACGGTGGAAGGCAGTCGAACAGTTGAAGCTGCGTTGGAATGGCTGGAGCGCGAAAACGCGCGGCGAGTCGTGCTGATGCCGTTCATGCTGGTGGCGGGCGATCATGCAATGAATGATATGGCAGGCGAGGAAGCGGATTCCTGGCAGAGTCGGCTGAGATCGGCGGGCTATCAAGTGGAGTCGCACCTGCGTGGATTGGGAGAGAACCCGGCTTTCCGCACGATTTACTTACAACA
>DATMYT010000639.1:0-3569 GCA_035560855.1 Negativicutes bacterium
TTAAGGTAATTTATTTTTGTAAAATTTGTACTGCATCAATGAAAACCTGCTTTCGTCATTTGGATTTTTTTGCACAAAAAGTCCATACAGCATACACATAAATGTAATTTATGATAACATCATTACATTATATTGTATTTATTGGCCTCTTTATGATATCAATAAGAATAGATATTACTATATATAAGTGTGACTACAAAAGATTTGAGACATAATGCAGGAGGGGAAGTGTTCAGATGATCACCGAAGAAATCAAAAATCAGCTGCGCTCTATTGTTGGCAAAGAGTACGTCCTAGACTCGGACATCGATCGTTTCGGTTATTCCTACGATTCGTCCTTTGTGGCTTTAGCCGAAAAAAACCAACCTGAAGTAGTGGTCCGTCCGGCGACTACGGCGGAAGTTTCAGCCGTCATGATTCTCGCCAATACTCTTGGCATTCCTGTGACTCCCCGCGGAACCTCAAGCGGACGTACAGGCGGCAGCATTCCTTTGGCTGGAGGAATCGCGCTTTCTCTGACCCGCATGGATAAAATCCTCGAATTAGATGAAAAGAACATGATGGTGCTTGTAGAACCAGGTGTCCGCACTATAGATCTTTATAATTTTTGCGCCGAAAAAGGCTTGTTTTATCCGCCAGATCCGGCGAGTTGGAAGTATTCCACCCTTGGCGGTAACATTGCTGAAAACGCAGGTGGCATGCGTGCAGTTAAATATGGCGTTACCAACAACTATGTCATGGGGTTGGAAGTCGTTCTTGCAAACGGCGATGTAATCAATACCGGCGGTAAAGCACTCAAGAACGTTACGGGTTACAACATGACACAGCTGTTCGTTGGCTCTGAAGGCACGCTCGGCGTCGTTACCAAAATTCAGTTGCGCCTTATCCCCATGCCTAAAGCGCGCAACACACTGCAACTGATGTTTTCCTCTCTTGATGACGCCTGTGATACGATCCACACCATGTTGCAATCGGGCGTCGTACCTGCGGCTGCTGAATTGATGGATAAAACCAGTATTCAGGCGGTAGCCCGTCACCGCAAACTAGATATTGATCCTGCCATCGCCGCTTGCGTAATCATCGAAATCGACGGAGAAGACAACGCCGCGTTGGACAAACAAGCAAATAAAATACAGGAAATTGCTGGTCAGCACAATGTCAAAGAGGTTCGCGTCGCAGCTTCATTCCAGGAATCTGAAGATATCTGGGCTATTCGTCGCGGCCTAAGCTCCGCCATCGGAGCCATGGCGCCCAATCGCTTCGGTGAGGACATCTCTGTCCCTCGTGACGCTTTCCCGGAAATCATCCGTCGCATTCGTAAGATTGCGGAAAAATACGACTTGACTATCGCCGTTTACGGACATGCGGGCGACGGCAACGTGCATCCTTCCGTTCTATGCGATATGTCTAATCCAGATCACGCCGGAAAAGTTCACCATGCTATTGCCGAGATTTTCGACGAAGCGCTGGCTGTTGGCGGTACCTTGTCTGGCGAGCATGGCATTGGAATCACAAAAAAAACTTACCTCGTCAAAGCTTTGGGTGAGGCTGGCGTCAATGCGCACAAAGCGATCAAAAAAGCCTTAGATCCAAAAGGCATCCTCAATCCCGGCAAGATCTGGGAAAACTAAGGGAAGGAGCCTGCAGAACTAATGAAAACTCAACAAGAACTACTCCAAACAGTACAGGAAATCGTCAGTCAATGTGACCGCTGCGGCACCTGCCTGACGGTGTGTCCGTTGTATGGCGTCAAAGATGTCGAATCCTCCAGCGCACGGGGAAAAAACAATCTCGCTCTCGGAATGCTGCAAGGCGTAATCAAGCCAACAAAAAAAGTACAGGAAGCAATGGATTTTTGCCTTTTGTGCCGTACATGTGTCGACAACTGTCCCACCAAAGTTCAAACTGATGAGGCCATGATGGCTTTGCGCCAATACATGGCGAATACCAGCGGCAGCGTCAGTCTCGAGTACAAAGTGCTTGGCAGCCTGATGAAAAACCGACTCATGGTTAAACTTTCTTCCGGTGCTCTTGGCGTCATGCGCAAAATTGGCGTTAATAAGCTTATTCCTTATGGCGTGGTTCCCTGCGAATTTACCCGGGATGAGTATACCGCTGCTTTCGCAGGTCCTGCAGCACTCGGGACACCAGTCGACAGACCTTCTCCCGAGGTGTCATCAGACACTAAAGTTGCTTACTTTCGCGGTTGTGGTATGGAAATGATGTTTCCCGATGCAGCCAATAGAACCCGAGAAATTCTTTCTACCCTTACTAAGCCGCAGTTTGTCGACAATTCTTGTTGCGGCCTACTTCACATTGCGCACGGCATGCAAGATGACTTTTACAAAATGGCAAAAGAAAACATCCGTCTGTTCGAAAACGCGGATGTCATTGTCACCGACTGCGCCAGTTGCAGTAGTACCTTAAAACATTTTGGCAAATACTTCGCAGACGATCCCGAGTGGAAAGACCGTGCAGAAGCTTTCAGTAAAAAAATTATGGATTTGACCGAATACCTGGTGAAAGTCGGTTACAAACCCAAGCAAAAAACGAACGCAACGCTAACATTCCATGAACCTTGTCACCTCGGGCGGGGGCAAGGAGTTCGAAATCAACCCCGCGAACTGCTGAAAGCCGCCGGCAACTACGTGGAAATGAAGGGCGCTGACGCCTGTTGCGGCGGAGCTGGGTCTTTCCATATCGACTATCCCGAAATCTCTGGCTCCCTGCTTGATAAAAAGCGGATCAGTATTGAAAACACAAAAGCAGATATTGTTGTTACCGAATGTCCCACCTGTCTGGTACAGATGAACAAGGCGGCCGAGCTTAGTGGCGGCAAATTCAAAGTCATGCACATCAGCCAGGTATTATAATCTAAAGCGACACTATCGTTCCAACTTTCTAGACATTTTATTTTCAAGAAGCAACTAACTCCTGCAGAAAGCGCCAAGCTCTTCGCAGGAGTTAGTGTATTTCCCCCAGCACCTAATCTCACAAATTTTTTGAACATAGCTGGATATCATGCCGTTGTTCAAATCCCATTCTGCGCCAAAACGCCATTCCTTCTGCGTTGTCAGGATAAACGAACACGTGACATCGATCAATTCCTTCCCGGTCAAGACACGCAACGCAACCGTCGACCAAACGCCGTCCTATTCCCCGGCTTCTCCAAGAAATGGCAACTGCTAAGTGATGTAAATATCCTCGCCTACCATCGTGTCCGCACAGCACCGCTCCGATCAGTTTCCCGTCCGCTTCCGCCACGCGGCTCATTTCCGGATTTCGGATAAGATAACTACGGATTCTCTCACGATTGTCTGCTTCGCTCAACCCTATCCCCGTTGTCGCTTCCCACAGTTCCACAGTCTTTTCATAGTCAGACGCTTTCATCGGTCGAATAATAATATTGTCCATGTTGTTTCCCTCTCGTTTATATCCCGGGATAATTGACAGTGATAGCTGTCGGGATTGATTTGATCACAACATCACCACCAACATATTTAAAGGGATAGGAGCTAACCCAGATAACATTTTCAGCTGCAAACGCCTTTAGGCGGATGGTAAGAGTG
>DATMYT010000640.1:0-3674 GCA_035560855.1 Negativicutes bacterium
CAGATATATAAGTGACTCTAACGCAACTAGTCTATCATTTGGTACAAGAAAACAGGCATGTAGCTTCTCACGCGATCATACCTGCATTCATTTAATTAGACTAAAGTGCTAGTAACCCATACCTCTGTCAATGATAGAACCATCAATTGCGTTAATTGTCAAAAGGCAGTGATACCCATCTCGGCCATATGTAAAGCTTTTGTTTGAGTTACTCTCAGTAAGTGTTCCTATAAAATCCCATGCCGGGACGAGCAATCCATAGCTGCTGTTGTCCTTTTCAAATATCCGACAAAGGCCTAACTCCACCTTTTCAATATGCACTTCGGTTTTTTTATCCGAATCCACGCTTAAATATTTGGTCTGAATCATATGCTCAAAGACTTTTGCAATATCGGAAAATGGCAGAACTGTTGTTTGCTCACTTACAGTTTCCTCAATTTGATAGGGGTCATTGATCAGAAGGCATGCCACTCCAGCATCATCGATAAAAACACGAATATGCTCATACCCCCATGGTCTTGTCATGCTGTTTGGATCGTCTGGAGGAGCTGCATAAACATCGTTGGTGAAGGTGGTGTTCACACCGTTTACTGTACGAGTAAAAACAAACTCGTACACTCCATCAAAGACATTGCCTTCATGCGCATCTCCAATAGGCGCTAACCGGCTCCCACTGCAGCTCAAATCAGAATATCCAATCGTGTTGATCGTCTCATTTGCGATTTGCTGCGCGTCCTCTTTGCTAATGGTAGGAGGTAAAACCGTCTGGTTTGAGTCGCTATACAGCCCCGCAATATAGTATGGCGTTGTCGCCATGATCTGTGAATGGTAGAGTGCAACCTTCTGAATATCTCGGACATATTGTATGGTTACGCTGTCTTCTTGATTTATGGCATGCAATTCAGATAGCGCAACATTATCTGCCGTACTTAAAATGCGTGCGCTGAACGTATAGTTATCAACGGCGTGGAATGTAAAATCCGGGTTGATAGCTTCCGGTTTATCCGGCGCTTCTTGAATCTTGCCCATGAGTTCTGAAATGGCGGCATCCAACTCCTCGACCGAATCATATTTATCTAATCTTCCTTCCTGTCGCATGGATATCAACCGTTCCAATGTCACTTGATAATAAGACTTCCATAAAGCGCCATCTTCATCTACCACCGTGTTTCCGTTGCATAAAGTGGAAAAAACGTTTTTCATATCCTGTTCCGTCAGTGTGTGTCGGCTCACACGCACAATCGGAAGATCATCCACTTCCGGCAGAACCACATCTGCATTTGCTGTAATATGTACGTTACCATCTTCGGAACTTGCTTCAAAAGCATAGTTTTCAGGGGCACCGATCATATCAGAAATACTCATCTCAGCCTCGCCAGACTGCGCCATTTCAATTAATCTGGTATCGTCTTTGGGCGTTACGATATCTGTTTCCGGAGTTGGTTGACATGCAGAAAGTATACATAGGGTGAATATCGCTATAATCATTGATTCTATTCTTTTCATCACGGTATCTCCTTTACTGTTAATGGGGACATTCTTTCACATTTGACAAGTAAAGTTGTCTGCAACTTGTAAATTAGTTGTCAATATCACACCAAATTAGTTTTACAGAAGTTCCAATGCCAACAGTGCTAATAATCACCAAATCCACTTTATGGGCTTCTGTAATTCGCTTTACAAGCGCTAGACCGAGACCAACGCCTCCATTTTTCTTGCTTCTGGAGCGATCTATCATATAAAACGGCTCCGTGATTCGGTCAATTTCCTCTGCGGATATGCCGTGGCCATAGTCTTTCACTTCGATGACGTTGTCATATGCTAGGAGCTCTATTTGAGAGCCGTTTTCACTAGCTCGTTTCGCATTCTCAAGCAGATTGATAATTACAGAGCGCATCAGATCAGCATCCATGAGGAGAGCTATCACATTACATTTTGTAATAAGAGTTATTTTCTTTTCATCAAGAGTGGTTCCCATCATTTCCTTTACGGAATCGAACAGTTCGGAAATGTTTATAAGCTTCGTTTCAATATTGCCTTCCAGCATGGTAAGTGTGGTGAGTTTGCTGGATAGTCGTTCCAACCATGCGCACTGGTCATAAATTCTTTCCAAGGAGTGGCGCTGATCTTTTTCGGAGATATCGCGGGAAAGCAAGGTTTCCGATCGGGCCAGTATGGAGGTGATGGGTGTTTTCATTTCGTGGGATAACCCGCTGATGAACATTCGCTGTCGGGATGCCGTCTCATTTAGCTCTGTAATTTTCTCCGATATCGCCGAGGCCATCCGGTTGAATTGATCTGAAAGCGCAGCAATTTCGTCATTTCCCATAACGGGTATGCGACTCGAATAACTTCCTGCTGCGATTTTCGCTGCTCCAGCCTCAAGCGCAACCACAGTTTTAAGCGAACGTCTCGTGAAAAACAACGCAAGCGTTGCGGCGACTGCAACGATACCTACGCCTACAGCGGCACATTTAGTCCCCATTGTCCGTATCGCGTCCATGTCCGTTGTAGTATTGCGCACAAGAGATAGTGTATACGCCTCATCCACGATGATGAAATCAGCGGAGACTAGCAAATAGTCTTGCCCTGCTATGCGGCAAAGTATATAGCGAACAGGCGATTCAAAGCGCGAGACGGATAATTCAGAATAGCCCTTCGATGAAAGAGCCTTATCCACATCTATGCCCGTATTATTGCTCAGAATCTGCCCGTTTTTTGTCAGTGCATATTCGGAAGCTCCCGAAATATGATTGAGTCGGTTGCGTAATTCGCTTTGCATTACTACGTCCTCCACATCAATAGGAAAGGGCGTATCGGAAAACTCATTATAAAACCCTGCAAGGTCTTCTATGCCGACTGAAACAATATTCGACTCAGTTTCGCGCCGAATAAAGCCGAGAATAAGCAAAGTGCTGATCAATACACCTCCGGCAGTGATCAGTGCCGTAATCAACGTAAGTTTTGTACGGAGTTTCATGATAACTTCTCCACCAGTCGATATCCAACTTTAGGTATCGTAACAATTGCACTGTTTAGACCCAGTTTACGCCGTAGATTGGAAATGTGCATATCAACTGTTCGTGTTGTTCCCATATAATCAAATCCCCAAATCTCCATTAGTAAACGTTCTCTGCTGAGAGTGCAATTTTTATGACGTAACAATACAAGGAGAAGATCATATTCCATCGGCTGCAAATCCACAGGAGTTTCATCCAGTGTTACCGTTCTTGTTTCAACATTTACAGCGATATTATCATACAAAAGAGTTTTGTTCAGTTTCCCGGTTCGCCCCAAAATTTTTTCAATTCTTACGAGAAGTTCAAGCATCTCAAAAGGCTTGGCAAGATAGTCCTCCGCGCCATCTCGAAGACCTTTTATTTTCGATCCGACATCCGACTTCGCAGTTAAAAAGAGTACAGGAATATAGTGCTTTTGCATGTGTTCTAAAAGCGCAAAACCATCAAGCCCCGGTAACATGATATCGAGTATGGCAAGGTCAAAAGAGTTGTCTTCCGTTAGGTATTCAGCAGCTTTCTGACCATCATCTAAAGTAACGAAAGAGTAGCCTGAATATTCAAGATTCATACCTATCACGTCAGATATATCACTGTCATCTTCAACAAGCAGTATTCGATTTGGCATATACAGCCTCCAGTTGCACAACTTTTAAC
>DATMYT010000641.1:0-2735 GCA_035560855.1 Negativicutes bacterium
GGGCTGATGCTGTCCTTCACGGGGTTTGGCCGGTAAGTAGCCGTAACTGAAACAATAGAAAAACGCTTGTCGGAATGGGCCTTGCGCCTGACTGACAAGCGTTTTTCTATTTGCCGGGCCGAAGGTATAATTGAAGGCGAAAATTTGTTACAATAGTACGGTAAGTTTGCAAAGGGGGTCTGGAATTGCCGGAACTACATGTAATTCTGGATAGTACGGTCCGGGTAAGCGCCGAGTTTATGGCTCGCAACCCGCGATTGCATATAGTGCAACTGACTGTGAGGGTCGGCGAGCAGGAATGGCCGGAAGAAGAGTTGTCCTGTGAGCAGCTATTTGAAGCAGTGAAGCAAACCGGCTTCGCACCGAAGACTTCACAGCCGTCCGGCGGTGAATTTTTGCGGGTGATGCAGCCGCTGGCCGAGGCGGGACATCCTATGCTAGTGATCACGCTGTCGGGCGGACTAAGCGGCACGGTGCACGGAGCGAACGCCGCAGCAAAAATGCTGCCGGAGGCGCGCATCGAAGTCGTTGACTCCGGCAGCACTTCTTTTGGCATGCAATGGCTGGCTGAGGCCGCGTTGCAGCTGGCGGATCAGGGGCTGGAACCAGGCGAGGTAGCCGGACGCATCCGGGCGATGGCGGCGGCGACTTATACGTTTTTTATTCCCGACACATTGGATTATTTGCACAAGGGAGGCCGGATCGGCGGCGCTTCCCGTCTGATCGGCAATATTCTGCAGATTCGCCCGGTGCTGTATCTCGTGGACGGCAAAGTGCAAATCCTGGACAAAGTGCGTACCCGAACGCGGGCAATTACTCGGATTCTGGATGAAATCGAGCAATATAAAGATCTCGTTTATGTGTGCAGCGCCGGCATTGGCGGCCCAGCTGGCAGAGAGGCGATTGCAACGGCCGCTGATTCCCGCTTTGAAGGGGTTCCCCACTTTGGCGGCGAGATTAGTCCGGTTATTGCTGCGCATGTCGGACCGGGAACGATCGGCATGGTTTTTCAGCGTAAGGTCACGGAGTAACGGCTGTGACACGTTTCAATAAACAACAGGAGGTCTACGTGGAAAAAGCAAGAGAAGTTATTAGCGGCGCAGACTTTCGTCGCATGATCATAGGTTCATACGGCACTTTTTTGCGGGAATATGAAGCAATTAACCGGCTGAATGTTTTCCCGGTGCCGGATGGCGATACCGGCACCAACATGTTGCTGACATTGCAGGCGGT
Source organism: Negativicutes bacterium (assembly GCA_035560855.1). GTDB lineage: Bacteria > Bacillota > Negativicutes > UBA1444 > UBA1444 > UBA1444. Next base: position 1,234 of record DATMYT010000641.1, read on the forward strand.
GGTTCGAACGCTGCAGGAGGCGTCGGACAGCGGCATTGGTCCATTGGCGAAAAGGGCGGCGGATAGCGCTCTGATGGGAGCGCGCGGTAATTCCGGCGTGATTCTGTCACAGATTTTTCGGGGTCTTAGCCGTGGCCTGCGGGGAAAAGAAACCGCCCGCAACGCGGAAATCGGCAAGGCATTCCAATATGGGATTTTATATGCCTACCGGGCAGTTGCCAAACCAATGGAAGGCACGATCCTGACCGTAGCCAAAGGCATTGCCAAAGGTGCGCACAGGGCTCTTCGCGACAATCGTTCGCTGGAAGATGTGCTGAGGGAAGCGGTGCGTGCAGGTCGCAAGGAACTGGACCGGACGCCGCAACTGCTTCCCGCATTGGCAGCAGCGGGAGTGGTCGATGCCGGAGGTCTCGGTTTGATCGTGTTCATCGAAGGCTGTCTGGAAGGCTTGAGCGGCGAATGTGTTGCTCCGGTGGCAGAACTTGAGCAGGAACTGCGGCCGGCGTCAGGAGAAGTGGAGCAGGCCGATCCGACGCATCCTTATTGCACGGAATTTCTGGTCAAAAATTGCACGATCAATGCCCGTGCCGCGCAGAAAGTATTGCAGGACTTGGGCGTATCTCTCATCACCAGTGATGGCGATGGCTTGTTGAAAGTGCACATCCATACGGCGCATCCCGGCGCAGTGCTCGAATTGGCCACCGCCTGGGGCGCGCTGTCCGGCATCAAGATTGACAATATGCTCGAACAGAATGAACGGTTCTTAACGGCTCGTGCGGTGACGGACCCGGTGGCGGTAATTAGCGTAGCGGCCGGGGCTGGGTTAATCGAGATCATGAAAAAACTGGGGGCGCAAATCGTGATTTCCGGCGGACAGACGATGAACCCGCCGGTCGAAGATTTTGTGGCCGCCATACATCAAGGGCAGGCTCGGCAGTACATCATTTTGCCCAACAACCGGAATATTCTGCTGGCGGCCAGTCAGGTAAAAAAGATTCTCGGCGACCGGGTTTTGATCGTTCCCACCACGAATATTCCCCAGGGAACGGCAGCGTTGCTCGGATTTGATCCGGCACTGACGGCCGAGGTCAATGCAGCCAATATGCAGCAGCGAGCGGCAAAGATCCGGGCCGGCGCCGTGACGCAGGCTGTCAGGGACAGTATGCTGGCGGGACGGGTAGTGCCGGAAGGACGCTGGATCGGCGTAGTGGACAACAAGGTTTTGTGCGACGGCGACAGCGCGGAGGCGGCGCTCTTTGGCTTGCTGGCGGAGCTGGTGCAGCCGGATTCCGAACTTGTCACGCTCTATACCGGCGGTGACATCGATGAGGTTCCGCCGCAGATGCTGCAGGATCTGCGCGAGCATTTTCCGAAGCTGGAAGTAGAGACATATCCCGGCGGGCAACCCTATTATCATTTTATTGTCGGCGTGGAATAAGACGCTCGTGGACAACAAAGCAAAATCCGGCCCTTGACAGCGAGAAGCGTAAATTATACAATCG
>DATMYT010000642.1:0-3326 GCA_035560855.1 Negativicutes bacterium
CATATGGATATTGTAATAAAGGCGTTGACCGAGGTTGAAAAGCTGAAATAAAATCGGATGATTTGATCTTGTGGAGTCGGGTAATCAACAGCGGAATGAGCAAAAAAAGAGGAAGGAGGTTTTGGTATAATAAGATATTCGATAGTTGAGATACTTCAAGGACGGATGAAACATGGCGAAACAGTTGGCTTTTTATTTTGAACAGAAATATTGTTCAGGTTGCTGTACCTGTCAAGTTGCGTGCAAGGATAAAAACAATTTAAAAGTAGGGCAATTATTCCGCAGCGTGCATGAGGTTTCCGGTGGAGGATACCGGCAGACCGGTGCAGCGATTGTGCAGGATGTATATGCTTTTTGGTTATCCATTAGCTGCAATCATTGTGCGAAACCGGCCTGTGTGGAAAACTGCCCGACGGGTGCTCTCTCGAAACGGGCGGAAGACGGTATTGTCGATATCGATCAGAGGAAGTGTAGCGGTTGCCAACTTTGTGTGCGAAGTTGCCCCTATGGGGCGTTACAGCTTGATTCTGATATGGGTAAAGTCCGAAAGTGCGATTTTTGCCGGGATCTTTTGGCGGATGGAAAGCCCCCTGCCTGCATCGCGGCTTGTCCGATGCGTGCCTTGGAGTATGGGACACTGGATGAATTACAGAAAAAATATGGAACAGTCAATCAGACACTTGGGATGCCAGATGCAACGATTACGTCGCCATCGTTGGTTATTTCCCCGCATCGTAGTGCAGTAGAACGTAAACCATGAGAATGAAGACGACGGAAGAAATGGAAAAGATAGTATTGACATCAGGATCACTGAATTGCGGGGGGCGCTGTATCCTGAAGGCCCATGTTCGAGACGGTCGAATTGTGCGGATTTCTACAGATGACGATATTAAGGATACGCCGGCGGTGCCGCAATTGCGAGGCTGCCTGCGGTGTCGTTCCTACCGGGATTATATGTATCACCCGGATCGATTGACTTATCCGCTGAAACGGATCGGAAAACGCGGGGAAGGCCGTTTTGAACGCATTAACTGGGATGAAGCGCTGGATGCCATTGCGGCCCATACGAAACGGATCATGAGCCAATACGGCCCGGAAGCTATTTATCTGAACTATGCTACTGGAAATGCCGGAAAAATGGCGGAACGAGTGTGGATGGCCAGGCTAATGGGACTGTATGGCGGTTATCTGTCATATTATGGCACATATAGCACTGCGTGTACGCAGGTTGCGACTCCCTATACCTTTGGCACCAACAATACGGGTAACAGCCGGGAAGATTGGGTCAATTCAAAATTGATCATTCTGTTGGGGTGGAATCCGGCGGAAACGATTCACGGCACCAATACCGCCTATTACCTGAAACTCGCGAAAGAAGCGGGGGCACAGATTATCAGTATTGACCCGATGTATTCCAATACTGCGGTGGCGTTGGCTGATCAATGGATACCGGTGCGACCGACAACGGACAGTGCATTGCTGGATGCGATGGCTTATGTCATGATCGCGGAAGGTATCCATGATCAAAAATTTCTCGATACATACTGCCTGGGTTTTGACGAAGAACATATGCCACCGGGTATTCCCACAGGAAATTCGTATAAGAGCTATGTTCTTGGAGCTAGTGATGATAAAACGCCGAAGACTCCTGCTTGGGCCGAATCGATTACCGGTGTCTCGCAAGATGTCATTACTCAATTGGCGCGTAAATATGCGACGTTGCGCCCCGGAGCGCTTATCCAGGGTTATGGGCCGCAGCGGCATGCTTATGGCGAGCAGGTCGTGCGCAGCGGAACCGTACTGGCAGCCATGACCGGCAATGTTGGCGTAACAGGCGGCTGGGCGTCCGGTAGCGGCAGACCGGCTCGAGGAATCAGTCTGGCGACGATTCCGATCCCCAATCCCTGCAAGGCGCAAATTTCCATGTTCACCTGGCCTGATGCGATTACACACGGTGCAGGGATGGGTGCGGATTTTGGGGTAAGAGGGGTCGAAAAACTATCCGTTAATATGAAACTGATTTTTAATCTGGGCGGCAACTGTCTGATCAACCAACACTCTGACATCAATGGTACTGCAAAATTGCTTGCAGATGAGAGTTTGGTGGAGTTGATTGTGGATAGCGGCCATTTTATTACAGCCAGCGCGAAGTTTGCGGATATTCTTCTGCCGGCTGATAATTTCATGGAACGAGACGACATTGTCACGCCTTGGTTATATGGTGATTATGTTTTGTATCTGAACAAGGCGGTGGAGCCCCTTGCAGAATGCCGCAATGGGTATGAGTGGATTCGCGATCTTGCAGCCAAATTGGGGATCGAAAGCCAATTTACCGCAGGGCGCACTCAGGAACAATGGTTGCGTTATATTGTCGATGAAACCCGCAAAGCAGATTCCGAGTTCCCGTCATTTGAAGAGTTAAAGGCAAAGGGTGGATATCGACGACAATATTCTGCACCGGATATCGCTTTTAAAACACAGATTGCAGATCCTACCCACAATCCTTTTCCCACACCGTCCGGCAAGATTGAGATTTTTTCGCCCCGCTTGTGGAATATGAAAAAACCGCAGGAAATTCCTGCAGTTCCAAAGTACATTTCGGCTTGGGAGGGTCCGGAAGATCCGCTGACGGAAAAATATCCGTTGCAGTGTATCGGACATCATTACAAGCGACGGGTACATTCCTCGTTTGATAATACGGGCTGGATGGAAGAAGCAGGCGCGCAGGAAGTATGGATGAGTCCGCCGGATGCCCTGAAAAGGGATGTAAAAAATGGCGATATGGTGAAACTGTTTAACGAGCGCGGCAGTATTATTATGCCGGTGAAAGTTACGCCACGGATCATGCCGGGGGTAGTATCCGTACCGCAAGGCGCTTGGTGGACTCCTGATAAAAATGGAGTTGACCGGCGCGGGAGTATCAATGTGCTGACCAAATACCAGCCAACACCGTTAGCTTTTGGGAATCCGCAACATACGAATTTAGTGGAAATTATCAAGGCGTAAAATATTCGATGACAAAGTTCTTGAACTTTTGAACGGCATGGGATAAATTGCGTTTTTTATTCCATGCGATTCCAATGGTGCGGAAGCATTTTGGGGTGGAAATTGGCAGTAGAATAATATTGAGTTGGTCAAGCCCCGCTATATGGGGAATGATCGCAACACCGAGTTCTGACTCCACCAAGCCAGCCAGCGTCATAATTTCTTCACCTTCGAACGTGATTTGCGGCTCAATGCCGACCTCCTTAAAAAAACGATCGAGCAAAATTCGCAATCCATAGGCTGGCTTGAGAGTTATAATGGGCTCGTTCGCAATTTCCTGC
>DATMYT010000643.1:0-3855 GCA_035560855.1 Negativicutes bacterium
GATTGTCTTTCGCTCCACCATTTCGACAATTTCCTTAAGACTGGTTTCTTTATTCATAATTTCAGAAAAATAAGGGTCTATATTCAACAGGGTGGTGATTTGTTCGACCGAGATCTCCGTCACGGGTTCAGAAATAATCACCAACCGCTCGATAACATTTTGCAGCTCCCGCACATTCCCCGGCCAGGAATAGTGTTGCAATGCTTCCATGCCTGCCGGTTCGATCGTTGTAAGCTTGCCATAGCGAGAATTATAAAGTTCAAGCAGATGCTCAGCCAAGAGACTGATATCTTCGATGCGAGATCGCAATGGAGGAATATGGATGGGAAAAACATTCAGCCGGTAATACAAATCTTCCCGGAATTTTCCCTGTCGCACCAGTTCTTTCAATTCACAATTTGTTGCAGAAATAATCCGAACATCCAGCTTAACTATTTTGGCCCCGCCGATTCGCGTTACTTCCTTGTGTTGAATCACCCGCAATAGTTTCGCCTGAAGATCCAGCGACATTTCGCCGATTTCATCCAGCATCACCGTACCTTTATCCGCCAGTTCAAACATCCCCATTTTTCCACCGGTGGCCGCGCCTGTGAAGGCGCCCTTCTCGTAACCAAAAAGCTCTGCCTCCAGCAGGTTGGCGGGGATGGCTGCGCAATTCACTTTGATAAACGGTCCGTTTTTGCGAGTACTGCTGGCGTAAATCTCATTAGCGACCACTTCTTTGCCCACGCCCGTTTCGCCGCTGATCAACACCGTCACGTCAATACACGAAACCTGTCGGATCGCTTTGAGAATTTGTTGAACAGCCGGGCTCCGCCCGATAAGATTCTTCTTCAGATGAATTTGACGCAAGTGTTCAATTTCTTGTTTATTCTTGTTCTTGTCAGCCTCTACCGCTTTCATTTTAAGCTGGGTTGCTTCCAGCTCCGCCTGCATTGTCGACAAATCGGTAATGTCTCGATCAATAACAACCACCTTCACAACTTCGCCCTGTTCGTCAAAGATGGGATTGCCGGTGATCAGCATCCGTTTTCCATTACGGGAACTTTCGCCCATGGAGTTTACCTGCCGTTTGTGTTTGAGTACCTGCGGGGTAACGGCATTCTTGTAATAATCTTCATTTTCCAGTTCACTCACATAACGACCCACAATTTCTTCCGGGCTTATGCCGGTGATCCGAGTATAGGCCTTGTTTACATACAAAGTCTTGCCTTTTCCATCCGATATATAAATGCCGTCATAGAGATGATCGCCGATTTTGCGAAAATCAAAATCAACGGCCAGCTTAAATTCCGCTGCAACCCGTTGCAACCCGTCAGTCACTTTTTTTCTGTGGCAAGTTGATTCCAGCTTGTCACTGGCGAAGCTTCGCTGCAGTTCAGTCAAAAAATCCAGCGGGTTGAATGGTTTTTTACATTCCAACGCGATCCCTCCCAAAAAATCTGAGAGCTTTGTGAAAAGTACGTTGCAATTATCATACCATAAGAATTTTTTCTGCGTCATACTATAGTATCCTAAGCTGACGGCATTCGACGGCCTTGGATTTATGAGTTGAAAAATATCGAACGGAGCATTGTATTGTGCCGTATTCGCGCCGGATTAACTTAATTGATAGTAAGCACCTTTATTGTACACATAAAATTTAAATGTTTGAGAAATGGGACCTATTAACGTGACAGTGACATAGCTTCCCACATCTGCTCTTACCGTTGTCGCGTAGGAGTCCGCGCATGCGCCTGCAGTCATGCATCCTATTAAGTCGGTCGAATAACTAATGCCGTGCAGTACGTAGGAAATCGTGTAAGAATTAGCATTGTAATCGCTAGAACCACTAGTTTTGCCCACTTTTTGCAGAGTGACGAGAACCGTGGGTATGCTTTCAAACGCAACGTCGAGTGTGTGCGCCGAGATCACTTTCGTGAAGGTGTACGATGTCGGGGTAGCTCCGAGGGAAGTCCCGTCCACTGTGACTGAAGAAACTTGATAGCCGCTGCTCGGGGTAAAAGTGAAGGTTTGACTACTGCCATAAGCTACCGAAACCGAACCGCTCCCGCCGCCGTTTATAGTGGTGCTACCCGAGGCTATACTGCCGTTGCTGCCTGCAGAAGCCGTGATATTGTACATGTTACTGCCCAGAGTGATGGTCCCGCTGCCGCCGGTGCTGGAGACCGTTACACTGCTACTGCCCGATACAAATCCCGTGGCGCTGGCGGTGAAGGTGAAGGTTCCTGTCGGCAGATTGCTGAAGTTGGCGATGCCGGTGGCATCGGTAGTCGCGGAATGCGCTACCCCAAGCAACGTGGCGCTCACTATTGCCCCGCTGATGGGATTTGCGCCGTCAGTTACCCTGATATTGACCGAACCGCTGTAGGAAACCAGTTTGGTGAACTTCTCTGTTTTAATGTCGTTTTGTCGTTCCACTTTTTGCAGCATCTTGTAGGAAATATCACCGTCAAGGTGGGCTGCTGCCGCTAAAGGCTTGTCTCCTTTCGTCATAGGGGTTGCTTTGAGCGCGAAGTGATCATGCATCGTCACGGCTGGAATGACTATTGGGTTGCCAAACGCTTTGCCGTTTTGGTATATCTGCACCGAATAACCGATAATCTCTCCCTTGGCGTTGACTACCGGCGTTCCCCAGAACGAAGATCCCAAGATGTCGGCAATATTGTAGGTTACTTTGCCGTAGGCTTCACTGGTGAGGTTGGAACTCTGATAGCCGATTTCTACAGCCACCCGTGGCGTCAACTGCATCGTGCTACGCAGGCGGTAGCCGTTTTCATCGGGGTTGTATTTATTATTCCAGTGGTAGCCGCCGACATAGACTTTCCACCAGGGAGCATCAGGCAGCGAGGTCCCCAGTTCGTAGTCGAAGCCTTCGACGGCCCGGATGTAGGAATAGAGAATGCCGCCGGACTGGACCTCCAGTCCGGTCTGTTTGTCCCCGGATATGGGACGGTAATAGTTGAAGCGGTATTCCATTTGTTTGTGGAAGTATTCCGCGCCGATACCGACGCGCTGGAGGTCGTACTGGAAACCGTAATCGTAGAAGAGATTGAGGCCGACGAGGGAGGTCTTGTCCGCGGAGAGTTTGCGCCAGCCGATACCGAGGTTGGCGGTGCTGCCGTTATCCAAGTTCAGATGGGCGTAGCGTCCCTGCCAGAACCAGAGGCTACCGTCTTTTCTGATATCTCCGAAGGGCTGGATGGTTTCAAAGGAGTAGAGGGGTTGGTTGTCCTGGGTGAAGCGAAGTTGGATGTCGGTGGTCTTCAGCCAGGAGGGTCCGCCTTTTTGTCCGCGCTGGAGGTAGTAGGCGAGGAGACGATTGCCGAAGCTGTTCAGCTTTTCCTGATCACTGATGCGTTTGCCGCTGGCGGAGAGATCTGAGGATTCATTGAGAGGTGTCGCTGTTTCCCCCGTTGCCTCCTTCGTTGGTTTCTCTACCGTAAAAGTGACGGGTTCGGTAGTTTCTGCCGTCTTCTCCGTTGCCGCTGGAGAAGCAGCAGCTGCCGCTGCGGCGGCGGCTAAACCGGGGTTGGCAAGCAGCAGAAGAATGAGTCCCTGGGCCATAAGCTTTTGCCAACGTGAAGATAAGGATAAAGTCACCGGAGTTCCCCCTTTACCAAATGCGCGGATTATTTCTGGGCCAACTGAAACAGTTCACTGGCCGATATTTCCACCCCACTGCCCCAACGAATGAAAGAGCCGTCGGTGGTAGCCTGGGCAAAGAATGCCGGGTCCGCGAGCAGTCCGAAACGGATGGTATCCAGACGCGGCTTGAAGTTCAGCGTAATGCTGCTGCCGTTGTCCAGCAACGCTTCGATTCGGTAGTCGTCTTTAATTGCGATGCTGTGAATT
>DATMYT010000644.1:0-8237 GCA_035560855.1 Negativicutes bacterium
CTATGTAAAAAGGAGAAAAATTACACAGTAATCCTTAGCGGGAGAGAAGGTGATGCACTGAAAATAAAAAAGACACATCGGTAACTAAAAAAGATCGCATCCAGAAAAGTTTAAATAAGCAGGGGGCAAAGGAGCTGAATCGACAAGCAAGGTATGAATAACGGATTGATTCCTGCGCGAAACACATAATTCCATAGATAAAGGAGGCAAACATTTTGTCGTTCGAACAGTGGGGAAAAAAGTACGGAGCCATTTTATCGGTACTCGTGTTTTTTGCAATCTGGGCATTGCCAACGCCAGAAGGAATGACTGTCGTTCAACACAAGTTGCTATCTATTTTTGGCGGAGCTATTGTTTTATGGATTACTATTGGGGTCAATTTTGCTGTCAGTACTTTTGCAGTTGTAGTTTTGTTGTATTTTTGGGTGGGGAATCCGACGGGGGCGCTAAATAAAGAAGGAAACTTGATTCGAAACGCAGCTTTTGCGGTAAGCGGCTTTGCCTCTCCTTCTTTGTGGCTGTTAGTTACTGGATTTGTTATTTCTATTGCCATGACGAGAACGGGTGTAGCAAAACGTGTTGCTTTGCTTATGATGAAACGGTTTGGCAAAACGCCGGCCGGCGCCATTGCCGCGTCAATGATGGCAAATTTCGTTATTGCGCCGCTTACACCTTCCAATACCGCGCGTACCGCGGCCATGCTTCCCATTATTGAAGGAATCGCCACGGCTTATAACGCCAAACCCGGCCAATCCAGCTTTGGCAAAGCGCTGGCGCTTGCCACTACTTTTACTTCCAATATTACCGGCTCGGCTTTTTTGACCGGCACAATTCCCAATCCCGTGTCGATCGGACTGATTGCCGCTGCGGCAGGAGCTTCCATCTTTACTACCTGGAGCTACTGGGCGCTGGCTGCCGTTCCGACCAATATTATTATTCTGTGTATTACTTTGTGGCTTTGCTTAAAAATGTTTCCACCCGAAGTAAAAAGTTTGCCTGGTGGTATGGAGTATGTAGACAAGCAATTGGCGGAAATGGGACCGATGACTATGGCGGAAAAAAAGGCCGTAGGATATTTTTTGTTGGCATTGGCCCTTTGGTCCACTGACAGCATCCATAATTTTGATTCCACGATGGTCGCTTTTGTTGCCGGACTGCTCATTTTTCTTCCCAAAATCGGCGTGCTGGAGTGGAAGGATACGGAAAAATCTCTGCCTTGGGAGTTGTTTGTTTACTTTGGGGGAGTGCTCACGTTGAGCGGAATTCTGATGCAGACAAAATCTTTTGCATGGTTGATCAAGGCGGTAATGGCGGCTCTGGGATTGCAGAGTTTGCCGATGATGCCCTTATTGATTATCTTGATGGGATTTTCTATATTTAGTCATATGATCTGGTCTACGACTACCGCAATGACGGGCGTGATGATGCCGATTTATATTGGGCTGGCCCAAACAATGGGGTTCCCAATTATCGGTTTTTGCATGCCAATGGCTCTCATGATGGCGTATGCCTTGTTCTTGCCATTCAATACCATGGGGAATATTATTATGTTCGGCACCGGATATTATACAGTTCCGGAACAACTGAAATCTTCCCTTATTTTAGGCTTGATCATCTGGGTCTTATGGATTATTACGGCGTTTACCTGGTGGAAATGGATCGGATTGTTGTAAGTTAAAAAGCAGGACAAGGAGTGGGTTTTATGGACAAGGTAGATGTTATTGTTGTCGGAGCGGGAGTGATCGGCTTGGCGGTCGCTGCCGAACTGACAAAGCAAAAGCCGCAGGCGAGCGTTGTTGTGATGGATAAGGAACAACAATTTGGCTGGCATACTTCGAGCCGGAACAGCGAAGTCGTTCATGGCGGCATGTACTATCCCACGGATTCGCTCAAGGCGCGGCTTTGTGTGGAAGGGCGGCCATTGCTTTATGAATTCTGTGAAAAACATGCCATCCCGCACCAAAGAATCGGTAAACTGATCATTGCCCGCGAGGAATCGGAAATTTCATCCCTGGAAACGATTTCTCGTCAGGGGGCGATCAATGGAGTAACCGATTTAAAGGAGCTGGATAAAAACGATGTAATGAAGCTGGAGCCCCATATTAAAGCTGTAGCTGCCATCCATTCCCCATCGACAGGCATCATCGACAGTCACAAGCTGATGGCTAAATTTGAACAAATCGTGGAATCCGGTGCGGAAAATTGCATCGTTTACCGTAACGAAGTCACGGCGGTGGAACGAAATAGCGGAACCGGCGAATATGAAGTAACTTTCAAGGGCCCGGATGGGTGTGAAGACCGGTTGGCGTGCCGTTATCTGATCAATTGCGCCGGGTTATGGGGAGACAATATTGGCGCCTGGCTCGGGTTGAATCCGGAACAAGCAGGCTGGAAAATCTATTGGGTCAAAGGGGAATATTTTTCGATTTCTGCATCAAAGTCCAAGCTGTTGAATCATCTGGTGTATCCACCTCCGCTAAAAGCCTTGAAAGGGCTCGGCATCCATGTGACCAAAAGCTTGGATGGTCGGGCGCGACTCGGCCCCAGCGCTTTTTATGTGAATGATATCAATTATGATGTCGATCCGGCCCACGGCGATGAATTTTTCACCGCCGCCCACAGTTATTTACCGTTTATAACACGGGAAGACATTGCGGCGGATATGGCGGGAGTGAGGCCGAAAATCCAGTCGCCTACCGATCCGGTCAAGGATTTTGTTATCCGCCATGAAGTGGATAACGGATTGCCTGGATTTATTAATCTGGTCGGTATGGAATCGCCGGGCCTGACCTCGTGTATTTCCATTGCTCGTATGATCGTCGGCTGGGTCGAATTATAAGCCTATTTTGAGATTCAAGTGCCTTGCGTAAAATTATTCTCTTTAACGTATAGATACAAACGACGTTCGTGCCGCTGCAAAGCGGTTTGGACGTCATTTTTTGTCGTTCGGTGCAACGTTGTTGGTTCTCTAAGCATATTTTTGTAATATTAGAATGCAGATTATTGCGAATATAAAGGGGGTAAAATGATGATAAAAGGGAAGCCGGGTCTTTGGGGAGGCATTGCCGCAATGTTGCTGATTGCCTATGTTATGCCGGCAGTGCCCGGATTGCCGCCCGCAGCCAAAATGACGCTGGCGGTGGCAGCCTTTGCGATCTGTGTTTGGGTGACTCAAGCTCTTGAAGATGCATTAAGCGGTCTTATTATCGTATTTTTGTTAGCTGTGTTAAAGGCAACATCTCTTGAAGGGGCATTATCAGGTTATGCCAATAACTCATTATGGCTTATCGTTATTGGTTTCATTATGGCCGGGGCGATGGAAAAATCCGGTCTCTCGAAACGTATTGCATTGTATTTGGTTAACTTGGCGGGTGGCAATGCCAACAAAATTTATTGGGCCATTGCGCTGGTTATGTTGGTAATGACGTTTCTGGTTCCGTCGATCACAGCCCGGACGCTGTTGATGCTGCCAATCGTGCTTGGCATTGGGCAAGCCTTTAATGCCAAGGAAGGCCAGAGCAACATCGTGAAGGCGCTGCTCTTTATTATTGCCATGAGCGGAACGGCCATGAGTATTGGCGTGCTGACCGCTCATGTGGGAAATCCTATTTCGGTAGGTCTGATTACGGCAGCTACAGGAAAAACAGTTTCCTGGGCCGAGTGGTTCCGAATCGGCGCACCACCGGCATTTACGCTGGCGCTTCTTATGGTATTGCTGATTCGTTTTCTATGGCCGCCGGAAATGGCCGAGCTCGGTCAGGGTGGAGAATATGTAAAAACCGAATTGGATAAACTCGGCTCGATAACAAAAGTGGAAATCTATACCCTACTCATATTTTCGCTTACATTGGCCCTATGGGCCACCGACTCCATGCACAAGATTCCGGTTGCCGTTGTGGGGTTGTTTTCAGTCATTATGTTACTTTGGCCCGGTATCGGCGTCATGACATGGAAGGAAGCACAGACCAAAGTGCCCTGGAGTATTTTCGTACTGTATGGCGCCGGGCTTTCAATGGGAGGCGCGCTGGCAACTTCCGGCGCAGCAAAATGGCTGGCGGGAACCATGCTGAAACCGATTGCGGCCATGGATCATTCCGTGCAGATCGTTTTATTGATCTGGATCGTGACCGCCCTTCAAGTATTCTTTACTGGCGGCGGGCCGAAAACAACGGCGCTTACGCCGATCGTGATTGCCCATGCGACGGCAATCGGCGCTAATCCTATGGTCTTCGCTCTGGTTCTCGGCATGAATATGCAGCATCAATATTTGTTGCCGGTATCCAACATGCCGAATGCAGTTATTAATGGCACCAATCAGGTCAAAGCGAGTGAACTCATGAAGACCGGCGCATGGTGTAGCCTGTTGGCAGCTACGTTTTTCAGCGTAGTGGTCTTTACCTATTGGAAATGGATTGGTGTATTATAATCACGCTGTTTTGCGGATATCCCTGGTTTCCGCAGGCAGAATAGAGCAAGGGGAGCTGATCATTTGAGTATCGACGAAAAAATCATCGGTCAACTGCGGGACATTGTGGGGAAAGAACACGTTCTGACATCAGAACTGGACCGGTTCGGTTATTCATACGACTCGTCTCCTGTACCGCTGACCCCACCGAATAAACCGGAGCTTGTCGTGCGACCCCGTACGGTCGAGGAAGTTTCCCGCATCATGAAAATTGCCTTTGAACACAGTATCTTCGTTACCCCGCGCGGCGCTTCCAGCGGCCGTAGCGGCGGCAGCATTCCTCTCCATGGCGGGATTACCCTCACGCTTGATCGCATGACCGACATTCTTGAGCTAGACAAAAAGAACATGATGGTCACTTGTGAAGCGGGGGTGCGCACCATGGATCTTTACGATCACTGTGCGAAACAGGGGCTCTTCTATCCGCCCGATCCCGCTAGCTGGAAATACTCCCTCATTGGCGGTAACGTAGCCGAAAACGCCGGAGGTATGCGTGCTGTAAAATACGGCGTTACTTCCAACTACGTTATGGGCCTCGAGGTTGTTATGGCTGACGGCGCCATCATTCATACCGGCGGCAAATCTCTTAAGAATGTTACCGGCTACAATCTCACCCAGCTGATCGTTGGCTCCGAAGGCACGCTCGGCATTGTTACCAAAGCCATTCTGCGGCTCATACCCATGCCGGCAAAGCGTGGTGTCATGCAGGTTTTCTTCCGCTCGCTCGACGACGGTTGCACCGCTGTCCATGATATGTTGCAGCAAAACATCGTACCATCTACAGCCGAACTTATCGACGACGTGAGTTTGGAAGCCATAGCGAGGCAAAAGAAAACGCCGTTCGATCCGGAAGCAAAAGCTTGCCTAATTCTGGAGATCGATGGGCCGGACGATGCTTCTCTCAAAAAACAATCCGACGCCATCGGCAAGGTTGTCGCCGACAACCACGCCGTCTCATTCCGCGTCGCACAAAGCCAGGCCGAAACCGACGAATTGTGGGCAATCCGGCGGGGGTTGAGTTCTGCTGTCGCCGCCATGGCGCCTAATCGACTTGGCGAAGACATTTCTGTTCCACGTAACTCTTTTCCTGAAGCCGTACGGCGACTCAAAGAAATATCCAGTAGGAACGGTCTGCCTATTGCAGTCTTCGGACATGCCGGCGACGGGAACTTGCACCCATCGGTGCTGTGCGACCTGAGCAACCCAGCTGAAGAAAAGCTCGCTCACCAGGTTGTTGGCGAAATTTTTGACGCTGCGCTGGCTGTCGGCGGCACTTTATCCGGTGAGCACGGCATCGGCATCACTAAAAAGCCCTATATTGTCAAAGCCCTTGGAGAAGCTGGCGTAGCCGCGCTCAAAGCCGTCAAGCAGGCGCTTGACCCCAAAGGCATTCTTAACCCCGGCAAGATCTGGTAATGGAGGACCCTCCGTATGAATAAATCTCAGGAAAAACTCGATGCCGCCCGGGCGCTCGTTTCCCAGTGCGACCGTTGCGGCAACTGTCTTACCGTTTGCCCCCTGTTTGGGAGCAAAGACCTCGAATCTTCGGCCGCACGAGGCAAGAATTCAATCCTGCGAGCAATGGCCGATGGTGGGCTCGAGGCGACGCCGGAAGTTCGCGCTGCTCTCGATTTCTGCATCCTATGTCAGCGCTGCGTTGATACTTGTCCGGCCAAAGTGAAAACCGACGAAGCTATGATCCTGGCCCGGCAATACCTTGCCGATAACGCAGGCGGGCCAACGCTGAAGTACCGTTTCGTGGGCGGGGTAATGAGCCGACCATGGATGATTAAAATGGGTGCCTTTGGGCTGAGCGTGGCACGCAAGCTTGGACTCAATTCGCTGGCTCCTTTTGGGGCGGCGCCGGACGAATATACCCGGACTCACTTTCTAACGGCCTTCGCCGGCCCGGGCGCGCTTGGGACGGCAGCGTCCCCTTCAGCCGTAGTGCTGAGCAAAGACAGCCGGGTGGCATATTTCAAGGGCTGCGGGATGCAGATCCTGTTTCCAGAGGCGGCTGCGCAGACGATGGAAGTGCTGGGACGCGTTACCAACCCGGTCACTCGGAATAATGTGTGCTGCGGGCTTCCTCATCTGGCGCATGCGATGGGCCCGGATTTTTTCGAGTTGGCTAAAGAGAATATTCGGCAATTTGAAGACGTGGATGTTGTGGTCAGTGACTGCGCCAGCTGCAGCGGAACTTTGAAGCACATAGGCTCCTATCTGGCGGCTGATCCCGAGTGGAAAGACCGGGCTTCGGCATTCAGCGCCAAAATTATGGATCTGACGGAATATCTGGTCAAGTCCGGCTATGTTCCACGCCAAAAAAGCGCAGCGAAGATTACCTATCACGACCCTTGCCACCTGTGCCGGGGTCAGGGAATCCGCAAGGAACCACGGGCGCTGTTGGCGGCTGTCGGCGACTACAAGGAAATGAAGGATTCTGATATGTGCTGCGGAGGTGGGGGATCGTTCTTCATGGACTATCCGGAAATATCCGACAGCATTATTGACAAGAAACGAAAGAATATAGAAGCAACCGGAGCGGACATCGTAGTGACTGGATGTCCGGGATGCCTTATTCAGCTGAACAAAGCGGCCAAGGCAAGCGGTAAGTTCAAAGCACTGCATATCAGTCAAGTGATGTAATCCTGCTGCGCTCTCTAGTTGCGGGTCTTCGCATTTTGTTTTCCAGCATGTATAATAAACATGAATCTGGGATCTTGATGCGGGGGCCCCATTATTTTTCGCGGGAAGGGTTTTTACATAAGGAATGGATATTGCCGCCAAATTCACTACACTTTTTATAGACATGATTCTGCCGTTGATCGTCGGCTATGTTTTGCGCCGATTCGCATGCGGCAGTGAACGAGTTTTCAACTGGATGATTTCACTCGGAATCATCTTTTTGTTTCCTGCGCTTACCGCGTTCAGCATCTGGGGTTTGGTTCCGGTTTTTGACCTCATTTGGTTACCGGCTTTTGGCGTCTTGCTCCATATCATACCGGGAGGTCTGGCTCTGATTTGGGGCAGACGGAAATATAACAGTAGCCTGGATTACGGCAGCTATACCATCGCCGGATTTTTGTCGAACCATGTCACCCTCGGCTCCCTGTCCGCCTATATCTTGTTTGGCGAGATTGGGTACGCCTATACGCAGATGACGCTGTTGTTCAACAGCCTGCTGATGTTTGGTTTTGCTTATCCCCTGGCTCAACATTATCGGAATCAGTACGATCACGGTAGCGGCCTGAAGCTTGATTTGAAGCAGATTATGTTTAACCGCAATCAAATGCCGCTAGTCGGGATGATCGTCGGCGTTGTTCTGAACTGGACGGGCGCGCATCGACCAGAAAGCTTCATGCCGGTCTTTGATATGATGATTCATTTTTCCGCCTGGACTTTTTTGGTTCCGGTGGGATATTCCATGGACTTTGGCGAGGTCCGACGTTATTGGCGCGATGCGGTGGACATCACTATAATAAAATGTGTGATTACTCCCGTGCTTGCGCTTGTGATAGCCGGTTTTTTCATTCATGATGCGATTGCGTTCCGTACTCTGATTCTGTTGGCTGCCCAGCCGACGGCGGTCAATGCGGTTATCGCGATGAAGTTGTTCGGGTTAAACCTGCACCTTTCCGTGGGGGCGTTTGTTTTATCTACAGCCGTCTATCTGCTGGTGATTTTTCCGACCTTTTTTTTGTGGTGAGAAATTTTCTTAACATAACAAAAGCCCCCTCAACGAAGTTCGTTGTTTGAAGGCTTCCTAATC
>DATMYT010000645.1:0-9642 GCA_035560855.1 Negativicutes bacterium
TTTTTTGAGTTTTTCGGTTCTCAGTAGCAAGTCCAATCCTCCTTATCGGCGGAACACGGTGTCGGCGCCGAGGATTCCCTGCGGCCGAACCCGCATCATCATGATCAGAATCAATCCAAATAATACTAGCCAGGGATCAAAGGGTAACCCGATCATGTCCTTGACCATTCGCAAAATTTCAGGCAAAATCGTCAGCAAAAAAGCGCCAAGGAAACACCCATAAATGCTACGTGCCCCGCCCACAATTACCATCGTAAACATCATGATTGATTCAGCAGAGCTTAGCATATCAGGGCTTACGAAAGACAAATAATGCGCCAGCAGACTGCCAGCCAGGCCGGCAAAGAATGCGGAAAGAATAAAAGCCATTAATTTATAGTACGATACGTTTATTCCCATGGCTGATGCGGCAATCTCGTCTTCACGAATCGCTGCGAAGGCCTGGCCCACTCGTGAATTTTCGATGCGCCACGAAAAGAATGCCAAAAACAGCGACAGGGCCAAGGCCATTATAATGAATGCCTCTTTTCCCGTTGTACCGATATCATTAAAACTAATTCCAAGCGTAGGAGTAATAAGGCCCGGCAGTCCCGCCGGTCCGCCGGTAATATCAAGGTTTAGAGCCACATATTTGAACACTTCGCCGCAACCATATGTAACGACAACCAAAAAGGGACCGCGAACACGCAATGCTGGCGCTCCCAACGGTATGCCAACCACTGCCGCGACAATGCCTGCCGCCAGAAAAGACGGCCAGAAAGGCCAGTGCCAGACTTGTGTCAATAACGCCGAGGTATAAGCTCCCAAGCCAAAAAAAGCGGCATGTCCCAAGGACGTCTGCCCGATATAACCTGCAACAAAGTTCAGGCTCAACGATGCAATACTATAGATCAGACAAATCAACAATATATGCTTAAAATAGGGTGGAAAAATATAGTCTGGCCGTTCTATGACCGAATCAACGAAGCAGACTCCTACTATTACGGCTGAAAAGAAGACGGCTCCGCGCCAGCCTTGCAGCCAATGCCTCCAAGACATGCGTATGCGCCTCCTTATACTTTCTCTTCAAATTTAAAGCCCATCAGTCCAGTCGGTTTGATGATGAGCGTCAAGATCATGGCCACAAAAGCAATTGCATCCCTGTACCCGGAAGATACATAAGCAGAAGATACATTTTCCGCAATCCCGAGCAATATTCCTGCGATCATGGCGCCGGAAATACTTCCAACGCCGCCAAGCACAGCCACTGCCCATCCCTTGAGTCCCGCCATGGAACCCATCATGGGATCAATGGCATAAAGCACGCCGACAAGTACGCCGGCTGCGCCTCCCAGCATGCCACTAACACCGAAAGTCAGCATGACAAGTTTTTCGACTTCAACCCCCATGAGACCGACCATCTCAAAATCCTGAGAAGCCGCCAACATAGCCTTCCCCATCATTGTCCGCGTGATGAACCACTGCAACAGGGCCATGATAATCAAAGTTACAGCAAAAATGAATAGCTGCAAGCTGTTTATGGTCAGTGTGCTTTCGCCAAAAGGAATATGCATCACCGTGAAGTCAAAAGTAGCGGGATATGCCCGTGCATGCGGTTCCCAAACCAAAGCCGCCAAATAGCGTAAAAAGGTTGAAGCCCCAAGAGCCGTTATAAAAGACGCCAGCTTGGGACTTGTCCGTAGCGGTCTGTAGGCTAAGCGGTCAATCATCAGTGCAACAAAACCGCTTACTAGCATAGCAATAATTAAAGCTGCAATCAAATTCACTTTATAAACGGAAACAAGAAAGAAGCCAACAAATGCGCCAATCATAAAGACTTCGCCATGCGTCCAGTTGATAAGACCGACAATACCAAAAACCACTGTCCATCCGATTGCGATCAGGGAATAGATTCCTCCCAGCGCCATTCCATTAATAATTTGCTGAATGAGGACCAAATCGACACCTCCACTAGGAAAATGCGCGGGATGCGGCAAACCCGCCCCCGCGCTCTCTGGTTAAATTAACATTCCTGTTGATTATTGGGCAACAACAAATTTCCCATCTTTAACAGTCACAAACAGATATGGACGAACCCAGTCACCTTTTGCGTCAAAGGTCACTGTCCCTGTTATGCCTTTATACGTGCTTCCCGCCATCGCTTCTCGCAGACTTTCCCGTGTGACGGCGCCTTTAGCGGCAGCTTTTTCCATTGCGTCTTTTAGCACATACCCTTGATCATAGGCCAAAGCTGCAAACGTATCGGGCTCCATGCCGTATTTCTCTTTGTATTTTTTTACGAATTCCTGCACTTTAGGATCGGGATTTGTTGGAACAAACACGCCAAGGAAATATGTGTTTTCCACTGCCTTGCCGGCAATTTCCATGTATTTGGGGCTATATAGCCCTGTCGGTCCAACGATCGGCATCATTAGTCCCATTTCACGGGCCTGTTTTACAATCAGTCCGCCATCGGTATAAGTGCTACCGACCAACAGAACATCCGGTGCTTCTGCTTTCACTCTTGTCAGCAGCGCTGAATAATCCTTGTCGTTAGCCAGATAGGTCTGGGCTGAAGTTAAGGCAATTCCGGATTTTTTCATTTCTGGTTCGATTGAGGCTAGTAATCCCTTGCCGTAGTCATTATTCAGATAGAGCAGGGCCATTTTTTTGGGTTTGAATTTTCCATTGGACAGCTCAACCATCAAGCCGCCGATTTTATCGTCCTGAACAGCCATCCGGAAGAAATATTTGCTCATGCCGGACAATTTGCTTGTACTGGAGGAAACGACGCTATGTGGCAGTTTGGCTTTATCAGTGATGGGAACCATCGCCAAGGTGTTGGAGCTGAGACAGGAGCCGACAATCGCTAGTACGCTCTTCATGTCTGCAAACTTTTGAGCCCCGGCCGCCGCCTGTTTCGGGTCTCCCGAGTCGTCATGCGTAAGCAGTTCAATTTCTTGTCCCTTTACACCGCCGGCCTTGTTGATTTCAGCCAGAGCCATTTCAAGCCCGTTTTTATGACTGACACCATACGTTGCTGCATCCCCGGTGAGCGGATTAACCATGGCAACCGTAAGTTTGGCTTTTTTGTCGGCCGCCGGAGCTCCGCCGCCGCAACCTGCGACAACAACTAGAAACACTACGACAAGAGCCAGAGATAGTAAGCGCAGTTTCTTTGTCACACAAATTCCTCCTTCATCCTGTAAAAACTCGGGAAAAAAATAAAACACCGGCGAGTCTATCTCCCGGTGCACGGCGCTTGAGAAAACGTTCTTATCGTTTTCCTGCCGTTGGATGAGATAGCGCTTCACCAAATCATGGTGACAGTCACGTACCTGTTTGATACGCGCCCAGAATGAAACCCTGGCAGGTTTCCATCCTTCGGCGGCCAACCCTTTTCCGTCAGGTCTGCGATGCCGGTCTCGCTGACGGTACTCTTGTTGCCCGCTCCTCTATTCTCAGGACATTCCTGTGAATATGAAACTTTGACTCTATTCTAACCCTTGTCTTCTGCCCCTGTCAACGGGTTCGCCTCATAACAATATTGCCGCGAAGGTTCACCCGGTCATTTCCCAAATACTTCTCCCGCATGGTAGGAGCTCCGCACCAACGGCCCTGAAGCAACGTGAATAAATCCCATTCGGTACGCCGCATCAGCCATTTTTTCAAATTGCTTTGGATGAACATAGTCAACCACCGGGAGATGGTCTCTTGATGGCCGTAGATATTGTCCGACAGTAAGACAATTTACCCCAGCATTTAATAAATCTTGGAATACAGTTAGTACTTCTTTTTCCGTTTCTCCCAAGCCCAGCATCAAGCCGCTTTTTACTCGTTTGATCCCGCATTGGGCCGATTGACGCAGCACTTCCAACGACTGCAGGTAATCCGCCTGTGGGCGGACCGAGAAATAAAGCCGGGGTACGGTTTCTACGTTGTGGTTGAAAACATCAGGCATCTCCGCCAAAACAAGCCCCAAAGATTCAGCATTACCGGCAAAATCCGGTGTCAATACTTCGACTGTTGTTCCAATACTTGCAGCACGAATAGCTTTTATGCATAGGACAAACTGTTTTGCGCCACCATCCGGCAGATCATCACGCGTTACGGAAGTAACGACGGCATGTTTCAATCCCAGGTCTTTCACCGCCGCTGCCACATTGTCCGGTTCATTTGGGTCTACCGGTTTAGTCTGTCCTTTGGGGACTCCACAAAACTTGCATCCTCGGGTACATACTCCGCCCAAAATTAGGAACGTCGCAGTTCCCGCGTGAAAACACTCACCCTGCTTCGGACAGGAAGCGCTTTGACACACCGTGTTTAGCTGCAACCCCGCTATCAATCCCTGTACTTTTTCTGCATTGCTTCCCGTAGGAATTCTGCGAATCAGCCAGGGTGCTCTTTCTGCCATATCCGATTTTATTTTTGCCCACACCTTTTCTTTTCACGTCTTTGCTTCTTCAGAGCTCTGGACTAAACATCACCAGTCCTGCAATCGGATCATACCGACGCATTAACTTTGCTCCATCAATTTCTACGATTATCAATTCAATCGTTGCTAATACCGGATTCCCTCCGGCTGAAAAATGTCCGGCAAAGTTTTTCTGATCCGCCGTAATACCATGCGCGTGTAAATGAATCATGAGTTCTCCTTTTTCGGACTGACAAATAACACCCTGCCCACAAACAAGTTCTACGGGTCCCTCTTCAATAATCGGAACGCAGGTTTTCATTTCATGGGAAGCATCCACTTTGGGGATAGAAATCACATATTGTGCTTTTTGCAAGCTCCCAATAACGCTAGCGAAATAACCGTATTTTAAACGATGAGCCCGACAAACAGCTTCAATTTCGGTAACCAAATCCGTTCCCGGCATCAGTCGGGCTGCGATCGTACGCCCTTTATGTGCTTCCACTGAAACAAACTCCCTATTGCCTTCCACGATTTTCACCTCTTTGTCACGAAATCAAACGAAGTCATCCTTTTTTATGCTAGGCGGCCAGTGTATCGCTTGCCCAGATAAGGCCAATGCCGCTTCACCAAAGGCTTCAGAAACGGTCGGATGTGCATGAATAGTTGTAATTAGGTCGTCCACAGTAGCTTTCATCCGCATCGCCAAGGTGGCTTCGCCAATTATCTCCGTTACTCTTGGACCAATCATATGTACCCCAAGTATTTCACCAGAGGTTATGCTCGCTAGAATTTTGATAAACCCGGTTTCGCCCTCTTCTATCATGGCCTTACCATTTCCAGCTAAAGGAAAGACCCCTGTCTTATAAGAGTATCCTTTTTCCTTCAACGTATCTTCAGTTATACCGACAGACGCGATTTCCGGGTGAGTATAAATACACGCAGGAACAATGTGTTGCGCTGTTCGAGAGTGTCCTTCCACCAACGCATGTTCCACCGCGGCAATCCCCTGGTGTGATGCTGCATGTGCCAGCATGCTAATACCGTTGCAGTCACCTATGGCATATATGCCCGACTTATTGCTCTCAAAGTTGCTATCAACAATAACTTTGCCCCGTTCCATTTTTACACCCGCTAGATCCAGGCCTGCACCTTCAGTAAATGACTGACGCCCCACTGCGATCAGCACGGTCTCTGCTGCGATTTCAACTTCTTCACCATCGTTCACCAGTATTTTGGCGGTCAAGCTTGCTGTCGTCCGCGTTACGGAATCAATTTTTGCCTTGGTTATAAAGAGAACGCCTTCTTTCTCCAAGGACTGTTTCAAATTAGCTACTAACTCAGAATCAATCCCCTGCAAAATTTCTGGCAGCAGTTCCACCACCGTTACTTTTGAACCCAAAGCCGCAAATAGCGCTGCAAACTCAATGCCAATATAGCCGCCGCCAATAACAACCATAGACGCTGGTAGCTTATCCAACGACAAAGCATCAGTACTATCGATCACCCCAGGCAGATCACGTCCTGGAAAATTCAACTTCACCGGCGCGGAGCCTGTAGCGAGAATAATAAAATCAGCCTTCAAAACTTCCTCTTTCTCCCCATGAACTTTGATGATGCCACGCTTAATCACTTCTCCCGTTCCTTTGTGCACAATCACTCCATTGGCTTTAAGCAGCCCACTAACACCACCAACAAGGCGTCGCACGACGCTCTGCTTGCGCTTCATCAGCGCGGACCAGTCCAATAAGACCTGTTCTCCATTTAGTCCAATGCGCTCGCCAAAGCGGACTGCATGATACAATTCCGCCGTATGTAAAAGCGTTTTGGTTGGAATACAGCCTACATTGAGACAAGTTCCACCTAAAATCCCTTTTTCCACGAGATGTGTTTCGGCCCCGAGTTGAGCCGCCCGAATTGCAGAAACATAGCCACCGGGCCCACCACCGATTATCACTATTTTTTTTGTCATGCTTTTCCTCCTACTGAAAAAGGACCCCTTTACTGGATGTCCCAGAAGCAATATTCTTCTTATCGCTTTTTACTCTACCAAAAGCAGCAACAATGATCAATCCATAAAACAGCATTGTCTCTCGGGCGTATGATTTTGAAAGTCTATCTATGTGTTTTCCGCGGTTTGACACATTACCAAGTTGCTTTTTTTCTATGGATTTATATTCAGAGAACCCGATCCGCGCAAAACATATCAAGATTTGTAATAAAGAGCTGCAACGAATTATTTCGTTGCAGCTCTTTATTACACTACATCAATTTATTCTATTTTCCGCCATCTTTTGAGAAAGCCCCAACGACTGCCTTAGCAACTTCTCCTGCACAGCGAGCATACAATAGCGCTGTTTCCATTGTCTCCTGCACTTTATCGGCAGTATCAGTAAAGTTGTCTTCCAACGTTGTTACTGCAGCGCTGGCAGTGTCAACGGTTTTGCGTACCCCTAACATCACTTCATTGCTGTTTTCTAAAAGGTCTGGCAACACATCTAAGGTTGCCTCAACAGAATCCCTGTTTTCCTCAATCATCTCACTGACCTGCGTCACGACCTCAGCGATTTTTCGCAAAGCCGTAATGAGATAATAGCCGATAGCTAATGCAACGGCAAAAAGAATAAGCAACCCTACATCATAGAGGGAAAGGTACACAAAAACCCCTTCTTTCTGGTTGCGATGTCGTTTAACACAGCGTCTCTTGTTTTATTTTTTTTCCGCGTCTTCCGAGGCAGGAGCTGCGTCTGTTTCCGTGCATCCGCACTGGCATTTTTCCATTTTTTGCTTAACTTGCACTTTTACTTCTTCAAGCTTTTCTTTGGCTTTTTCTGCAGCTTCTTTGGCGGCCAGAGCCAATTCTTCGCGTGTTTCTTTACCTGATTTTGGCGCCAACAGGACACCAGCAACGGCTCCGACGGTTGCACCAATCGCTGCACCCACCGCAACATTTTTTAACGCTTTTTTTTGCGCTGCGGCTTTCCGCTGTTTTTTCGCTTTTTCAAACACTTCTAAAATGGCCATGCTAACACCTCCATAGTTGATATCTTTATCATACACTAAAATCCAGCAGCAGGAAACAGGTTTTGAACTTTTCGTCTATGCGCCAAACGCTTGAAGTTTAATGTTTTCTTTATCCAATGCTTTACGCAGCGCTTTTACCATGTCTACTGAACCTGGAGTATCCCCGTGAACACAAATGGTTTGAGCTTCAATCGGAACTTCTTTGCCGGTAATGGAAATAACAGAATGGTCTTTAACCATCCTAACCACACGGGTCACCACCTGAGTAATATCATGCACGACCGATCCGACAACTTTACGTGAAACTAAAGTTCCTTCGTCGGTATACGCTCTGTCAGCAAACGCTTCCTCCACAAAAGGAACTCCTTGTTGTTTTGCAGCAACAACCATCTGCGAATTAGCCAGACAAAGCATGTATAACGCTGGGTTAACTTCTTTAATAGCCGCGGCAATTGCCGCAGCTATCGATAGATCTTTCTCTGCCATATTATAAAGCGCGCCATGTGCCTTGACATGTTGCATTACAACACCTGTAGCCCTGCAAAAAGCATCTAATGCGCCAATTTGATAAATAACGGCATTCTTTACTTCGTCCGGAGTCAAGGCCATCGTCCGGCGCCCAAAACCAACCAGATCAGGGAACCCTGGATGGGCGCCAATAGCAATTCCATGTTTACGAGCAAGCACTACTGTTTTTGACATATTATCTGGGTCTGAAGCATGAAAACCGCACGCTACATTAATTGACGTAACATAGGGCATTGCCAACTCATCATATCCGAGCACATAGGTTCCATAGCTTTCTCCCATGTCACAGTTCAAATCAATTGTTTTCATTTTATTGCACCTCTTCAATTTCAATCAGATATTTTTCCCCAAGAATCTTCAAACTCAGTTTCCGCTTACCTGCGCTAGTTGTTAAAACTTCTTTTTGTCCAGCCGCAACACATTTTGCCGCAGTACGATATATATTTCTTTCTGCTGACAGCGCCTGTACTGCATCAGTTTCTGAGCATTGAGAAAAGCATACAATATCTTGTGGCTTTGCCTGCGCCAACCGCCAAAGATCCGCACCTATGACTGTGGCGATCTTAGCATATCCGCCTGTCGTACCACACTCTGCCATCATAATAATCGGCTGCCCGCTTCCCGGAACTTGCACCGCTCCTCGACCTAATGCATCGGAGATTATATCTGCCTTGTCTAAGTGTTTGATCACCGGGCCTTCCAAGCGATATCCCATTCGATCCGCATCATCCGTAACCTGATACTTACTATGTAAGAAAGTTTCAATCCCTTCTGGTAGAAAAAGATCATCTTGCGGTCCTAGCAAGACTCTAAGTTCAATTTTTTCACGGTATTCCGGGATATAAGAGGTATCTAAACGCACCGGCCCTGCAGAAACTGGAGGAATCTCTCCTTGCGGAATCAAGTCGCCTATCTTCAAGGGTCTTCCCTCAACCCCTCCTACACCTGCACGGACATACGTTGCGCGGCTTCCCATTACTATTGGAACATTAAACCCTCCGCTTACGGCCAGATAACCTCTACAACCAGTTTTTGCATAACCGGTTTCAAGAATATCTCCCGGGGACACGTCAATCGCCGACCAATTTTCAATGACAGATCCGTTCACTTGCGGATCCATGTTCGCACCACAAACGGAAATGCGACAGTTTTGCTCGAAACGAAAAGAAGCACCAATCAATGTCATCTCAATGACTGCAGCACTTAAAGGATTCCCGCAGAGCAAATTAGCAATTCGCGCAGCATATCGGTCCATTACTCCAGCTCTTGGCATTCCAAACGCCAAGAAATTTTGTCGCCCCTCATCCTGCACTGTGCTCAAAAGACCTGGCTTTAAAACCGTGATCATTTGCCCGCCTCCTTTTTTGATAGTGTTCGCGGACAAAAACTCCCTTGCGCAACCTCTTGTTGTATACGAACATATTCTAACGCAGAAATTGGTTCAAATTGCAAAAAATCTCCTGCAGCATATAAAAAAGGCTGTTGTGCACTTGGATTAAATACTTTAAGCGGCGTACGCCCAATCAATTGCCATCCACCCGGACTTTCTATCGGATATAATCCGGTTTGTGTTCCCGCAATTCCCACCGAACCAACTGGAATTTTTGTGCGAGGAGTATTGAGTCGTGGAGCTGCAATTTTCTCTGACATTCCGCCCAAATACGGAAATCCCGGTGTGAATCCAAGCATATATATTC
>DATMYT010000646.1:0-6682 GCA_035560855.1 Negativicutes bacterium
GGTTAATCCAGTAGTTTTTGTCGGTTTTGATCAAGCGCTTCTGATCTAATAATTGCAGATAAACCGTAGCTTCACCCCGACAGGCAGTAAAAATTTCCTTCAATCCCTCAAAAATTTCCGGTGTCTCCTGTTCCCTGCGAATATTTATGCGCACTTCCTGAGCATTTTTTTGTCCGAGAGGCTTTACGGTCTCCGCAATTACTTTGACCTTATCCTCGGTAATGCTCAGACGACCCGATACGCTAATGGGTCGGTCCGGCGTCAATAGGGGGCCTGCCCGTTCAAAAACGCGGGGAAAAACAATGACTTCTATCGAGCCGGTAAAATCTTCGACCGTAACAAAACACATGGTTTCACCATTTTTGGTTGGAATTCGTTTGGCTTCCATCACAATTCCGGCGATCTTAATTGATTGATTATCTGTACATTCCGTAGACAGGAGTGTCCCAACAGGATACATTCCCTTTAATTCTTCCCGGTATTCATCTAGTGGATGCCCAGTTACAAAAAAACCGGTCATTTCTTTTTCCATAGCAAGGATTTGCGGCTTCGGCAGTTCCTCTAGGTCCGGAGGAACCAATTCTTCAAATGATCCCATCTGTTCTTCGCCAAACAAGCCCATTTGTCCACTGGCTTTATCCCTTTGTCTGGATGCCGCCAGCTCCACTGCGGTCTCACTGACCGCCAGCAGTTGTGCCCGTCGCCAGCCTGTGGAGTCAAGAGCGCCACACTTAATCAAACTTTCCAGCACTCTTTTGTTAACCAGACGCATGTCAATCCGCTCGCAGAAATCAACCAATGATTTGAAATCACCCTCGCTACGAGCCTTAAGAATACTATCGATAGCGCCTTCGCCAACATTCTTTACGCCTGCCAATCCAAATCGGATCGCAGATTCTTCAACGGAAAAACTTAGTGCACTGCGATTAACATCCGGGGGCAAAATTTTAATCCCGTGTTTGCGGCACTCCTCGATGAAATATCCTACCCGGCCGCTGTCGCCCATGACGCTGGTCAGCATCGCCGCCATGAATTCTTCCGGATAGTGCGCCTTCAGATAAGCGGTCTGGTAGGCAACTAACGCATAAGCCGCACTGTGAGATTTATTAAACCCATAGTCGGCAAACTTCTCCATCAGGCTGAACACTTCGTTGGCAACAGTTGCTTCAACGCCTTGCCCGGTGGCCCCTGCCAAAAACCGTTCCCGCTGCGCCGCCAGTACGTCGTGTTTTTTCTTTCCCATAGCCCGACGAAGCAGATCCGCCTGCCCTAGCGTAAACCCGCCCATGACCGAAGCGATCTGCATAACCTGTTCCTGATAGAGAATGACGCCAAAGGTATCACTCAAAATCGGCTCCAGCAGAGGATGTTGATACACAGTTTTTTTGACGCCGTGACGTCCATGAACAAAATCTTCCACCATCCCGCTATTCAGAGGACCGGGACGATACAACGCCACTAAGGGGATAAGATCATCAAATCGCTGGGGACGCAGGTCCTTGACTAAATTTGTCATACCGCCCGATTCCATTTGAAATACGCCCGCAGTTTCCCCCCGGCACAACATTTCGCAGGTAACGGCATCATCCAGGGGAATGGCCTCCATATCAATGTTGATGCCCCGGTATTGGCTTATCATATCCACTGCATCGCCAATCACAGTCAATGTACGAAGCCCCAGCAAATCCATCTTCAGAAACCCGATTTCCTCGATGCAATCCTTATCAAACTGGGTCGTGATAAACCCATCCGCCGAACTCTGCACCGGCACCTGGCTATTCAGCGAATCCCGGGCAATGACCAAGCCTGCCGCATGCGTCGATGCATGACGCGGCAGCCCTTCCAACGACATCGCCAAATCGAGAATTTTTCGGGCCGTAGGGTCTTTGTCATAGGCGCTTTTCAGTTCCTGGCTCATCGCCAGAGCGTCTTTCAGGGTAATATTCAATACGGTGGGAACCAATTTTGCGATTCGGTCAACTTCACCAAATGGCGCGTTTAATGCCCTTCCCACGTCGCGAATCGCTGCGCGGGCAGCCATCGTTCCGAATGTAATGATCTGCGCCACATGGTCAGCCCCATAGCGTTGCGCAACATATTCAATAATCTTACCACGACGTACGTAACAAAAATCAATGTCAATATCAGGCATCGTCACGCGTTCCGGATTTAGAAACCGTTCAAACAGCAACCCATATTTCAACGGGTCGATATTGGTGATCTTTAATAGATAGGCCACAATGCTGCCTGCTGCTGATCCCCGGCCCGGCCCGACCGGAATTCGTGATTCACGGGCAAAGCGGACAAAATCCCAAACGATCAGAAAATAGCTTGAGAAACCCATAGCCTGGATGACTGACAACTCATATTCCAACCGTTCCCGTTCAACACTGTCGGCGTCTGGATAACGAACCGGCAACGCCGCCTCGCAAAGTTCTTTCAAATAATTGTCCGCTGTCTCGCCATCCGGCAAGGGAAAATCCGGCAGCCGCAAATGGCCAAATTCAAACTCGACCTGACAACGCTCCGCAATCCGGCAGGTATTGGAGATCGCCTCCGGATATTCCGGAAAAAGATGCGACATCTCTTCGCCGGTCTTCAGATAAAATTCCGATGTTGGGAATCGCATGCGACCCGCATCTTCAACGCACTTGCCGGTCTGGATGCAGAGGAGCACATCATGCGCGTCAGCGTCGGCGCGATCAATATAATGAATATCATTGGTAGCTACCAGCCCGACGCCCAGCTTACGCGCCAATTCCACCAATTGAGGATTGGAGTCCTTCTGCTCCGCTATCCCATGATCCTGAATTTCGATGAAAAAATTGTCCTGCCCGAAAATATCGACGTATTCCCGAGCAGCCGCTTCAGCGCCCGCAAGGTTTCCTTTAAGAATCAGCGACGGAATCTCTCCGGCGATGCATGCGGATAGCCCGATCAACCCCTCATGATGGGCAGCCAGCAATTCCTTGTCAATACGTGGTTTATAGTAAAAGCCTTCGGTATAGGCTCGCGAAACAAGCTCGACCAGTTGGCTGTACCCAGCCTGAGTCTCAGCCAGCAAAACCAAGTGATAATAGGATTCTCCTTCGATCGCGACCTTATCAAACCGACTACGGGGAGCGATATAAACTTCACAGCCAATAATCGGCTTTATGCCGTGTTTTTTGGCTTGCTTATAAAATTCAACCGCACCATACATATTGCCATGATCGGTAAGAGCCACGGCGGACATACCGGTTTCTCCGGCGCGACGAATCAGATCACTGACACGTCCGGCACCGTCCAGCAGACTGTATTCACTATGGACATGAAGATGAACAAAATCAGCCATCAGTGCGTTTCTTTCCCGAACTCATATTTCCATAAAAAGACGCCGTATCGTCCACAATTTCCATGGAAGCCGGTACGTAAACCTGCACTGTATCTGAAACGCGGCGCCCAGCTCCGCCCAAAATATACGCCGCACCATCCAGAAAATCTGTCACCCGCTGATAGTTTTCGTCATCAAGGCACTCACCATTGATGACCACACCGCTGCCGTTTTTCATGGCATCGGCAGACCGCAGGGCGTCTTCATGGGAAGTAGGAACAAACACCGCAAATTTCGAGTTGCCCGTCAATTTACTTTTCGTTCGGTCGCCACTGTCGTCTTCACCCGGTGCTGATTGCTCATCGCCTGAAAACATACCGGTCATTTTAGCCCAGATTCCTTGTCCCATCTTACTACCTCCAGAAGACATCTCGCACCATCATTTCCAAATTATAAATCATCCAATGTCTTGCGCACAAATCTACGCACATTTTCCAGTCGGCTCAAAACTGCCGACAGTTTCGATGAGTCAGCCTCTATCATATTTTCCAATCGCAGCTTTGCATCCGCCCATGCGCTATCCAACTCACCCAAAAATTCTTGTAGCTTTTTGCCAGCCGGGTCGATCTGGGGAACGATAGTCGAAGGTGTAATTTTCCAAGATCGGCCTTCAAACGAAGCCGCATCACCATATTGGGGAATATACGAAGGAATTGCCAATTTCTCGCTGATCAGATGCGCTAAGGCATCGGCGCTTTCCACTTCACCATGGACTAAAAATACATTAGCCGGTTTCTGTGTGAAATGGGAAAGCCAGTCGAGAATATCATCACGATCGGCATGGGCAGACAATCCATCCAGGTTATAGATTTGAGCCCTGACACCAATTTCTTCTCCCATAATCCGCACTTTTTTGCTTCCCTCAACCAAGCGCCGCCCCAAGCTTCCTTCAGCTTGAAAACCGACAAACAGCACACTACATTCCGGCCTCCAAAGATTATGCTTCAAATGATGTAAAATCCGGCCCGCATCAGCCATGCCGCTCGCCGAAATGATAATCGCTGGTGTTTCCAAAAAGTTGAGGGCCTTGGATTCTTCCGAAGTTCGGGTAAAGCGCAATTGGGGCATTTCCAGCGGACCCTGGGCCTCCTTTTTTAGGATATCGCGAGCTTCCTTATCATAATACTGGGTATCGCGACGGAAAATACCAGTAGCGGCAATCGCCAACGGACTGTCGATAATCACGGGGACGTCAGGAATTCGACCAGCCTGAAACAGCCGGCTCAAATAATAAAGAATTACTTGAGTTCGCCCCACGGCAAACGCCGGAATAATGATGTTTCCCTTGCGTTTCACTGTTTCATTGATAATTTCCGCTAAGCGGGTTTCCCAGTCAATATCAGCATGGTCACGATTTCCATACGTTGACTCCATGATAACGTAGTCTGCCGTCTTGATATAAGTAGGATCTTTTAAAATAGGTTGGTTCGGTCGACCCAAATCTCCGGAGAAAAGAAACTGCGTCTCAGTCCCCGACTCCATCGCATGAATTTCAAGCATTGACGATCCGAGAATATGTCCCGCATCATGAAAATGTACATGAATGCCGTCCCCAATAGAAAACTCCGCTTCATATTCAACCGGACGAAACTGTTTCAAGCACTCAGTAGCATCCTCTACTGTATATAAAGGTTCCACCAGGGCTCTGCCCATTCTTTTCCCCTTGCGGTTCGCATTTTCAGCCTCAAATTCCTGAATATAGGCGCTATCCGGCAACATGATCGAACACAGATCTATCGTTCCCTTCGTTGCATAAATTGGGCCCTTGAAGCCCGCCTTGCACAGACGTGGCAGCAATCCGCTATGATCGATATGTGCATGCGTCAATAGTACGCAATCGAGATCCGAAACAGCAAAGGCAAACGGTCTGTGGTTCATGGCGCTGACTATTTTTGA
This sequence comes from Negativicutes bacterium, assembly GCA_035560855.1. Lineage (GTDB taxonomy): Bacteria > Bacillota > Negativicutes > UBA1444 > UBA1444 > UBA1444. The sequence continues at coordinate 5,270 of DATMYT010000646.1, forward strand.
TCCCTGGAACATGCCGCAATCGATCAACACTTTTCGTCCGCCGGTTTCCAGCAAATGGCTGGACCCGGTAACTTCCATGGTAGCTCCCAAAAAAGTCAACTGCATAATCTAAACCCTCACTCCTCACCCAAGATGATTACTTCCGGCCATAATTCAACTCCGGAATGCTGCTGTACTCTTTCCTGCACTTTGCGAATCAACGCCTGAACATCGGCGGCGCTGGCATTTCCAGCATTGATAATAAATCCCGCATGCTTGTCAGATACTTGCGCGTTGCCGCAACGGAGCCCCTTACATCCTGCCTGTTCCACTAATGTTCCGGCAAAAAATCCCGGCGGTCGCCGGAACGTGCTTCCGGCGCTTGGCCAATCAAGAGGCTGTTTGCTCTCCCGGCGCAGAGTCAAGTCCGCCATCGTGGCGACAATTTTCTCTTTTTCACCGAATCGAAGCTTCAAGCTGACTTCGCAAATCACGCAATGATTCTCCTGAAAAACGCTGTGGCGATATCCGAAATGAATATCATCCGCTGAGAAATCCCGAATGGTTCCACCTGGACAGACAGCAGTGACCTGATCTACTACACCGCTAATTTCGCCTTCGTACGCACCAGCATTCATAAACGCGGCGCCTCCAATACTGCCCGGAATACCAACGGCAAATTCAAGACCGGCTAAACCGCACTGCGCCGCAAATTTTGAAACATCCGCCAACAGAGCTCCGGCGCCGGCAATGATATTCGTTCCTTCGCATCGCAACAGCGACATGGGTTCGCCAATTTTCAGCACAACCCCTCGGACGCCTTTATCCCGAACCAACAAATTTGAACCATTACCAATGACGGTAAGGGGAATGGAATACTCAGCCGCCACCCGTATCACAGTCGCCGCTTCCGCTGGACTGGACGGCAACGCCATCCAATCTGCCGGACCGCCAATTTCAAACGTAGTGTGCCGAGACATCGGTTCCTCAGTTAAAAGAATACACGTTGGAGGTAAACTCCCCAACAATGCCTCATAAAACTCCCGACCCGCATTCTTACTTTTCGGCAAATGGATCCAGTCCTTCCCCGACGGCATCGCCAATCATCTTGTAGATATCCGTCATCACCTGCTGAAACCGAAAATACGCGGAAATATAATCACGCGCTCTTGAATTCAACGATAACAATTCACCCAGCTTTTTTAGTGACTCTTGTTTGGCCTTCGTATCAGATTTTCCCGACATCACGTCGATCTGCATTTCCACCTGCTTGCGCAGAAAGTCCTTTACCATATCGCGGGCTCCGGCGTCAGTATCGAGTTCACGTCGTGCAACACCGAGTGCCTTGAATTCATCAGATTCTTTTAGCGCTCGAGCCAATTCGTTTCCTTTGTCATATGCGTTCATTATTATTCCTCCTGTCCTCTGTTACCC
>DATMYT010000647.1:0-2737 GCA_035560855.1 Negativicutes bacterium
GAAAACAAGCAGGTGAATCTTTTAACATTTTTATAAAAATCAACGGAACTGAAGCTGGCGATGAAATTGAAGGCTTCAATTCATGCAGGTACGCGTGCAAGCAATTGGCTAACAGAGGAATTAATGCGATTGAAATAAGTGGTGGCGATGCGGAGTTAAAGCAAGGTCTGAACAATCCTTATGCGGAATCAATTTTCAGAGACAATGCCTCACGTATCGCAGCAGAAGTACATGTACCGATCATACTTGTTGGGCATAATCGAACTCCTGCCGTAATGGAAGAAATACTAAACACATCCGCTATTGAATATTTTGCTCTTTCGCGTCCATTGCTTAGGGAACCGAACCTTGTCAACCTCTGGCAGAACAAATTCAGCCAAAAGGCAGCATGCATTTCTTGCAATGCTTGCTTTAAGACAGACGGTAACACATGCGTCTTCGTGTAAGATTAGGGATTACTTACCTGCATCTTTGTCGACACACCGATAATAGTTACGTTAACTCCAACATTGGCAGTTGACCGCAAGCCTTCTTGAGAAAATCAACGTTAAAATCCTGTTATATTGCCGTTAATAATTTGATTTACCTGCAAAAAAACAAAACTGACACCGTTAAAAAAAGCGATGCCAGTTTACATAGAGCAGTTCCGATTCGCCCGTTGTTTTAACTAACTAATGCCTTGGAGTCCCAATCCAGTGCCAAGACGGTGTCAACCAAATCCGGATCAAATTGTTGCCCTTTGTTTTTCAGCAGTTCCTGCCGGGCCGCTTCGATGCTTTTCCCCTTACAGTACGGACGATCCATCATCATGGCGTCCAGAGCATCAGCAATAGCGCAAATGCGCGCCAACAGCGGTATTTCCTTGCCCATCAGCCCTAATGGATATCCCATCCCATCAAATCGCTCATGGTGCAAAAGTACTACATCGGCTGCTTTCTGCAAAATCGGATCCTCTTTAATCAAATCATAACCAATCCGAGAATGGTGTTTAATCAGTTCATATTCCTCTGGCGTCAGCGCCTCAGCCTTTAAAAGAATCGTATCGCCCAGCGATAATTTTCCAACGTCATGCAATAAGGTACCCAAATTCAATGTGACCATTTCCTGTTGCGTCAACTCTACGCCCTTCGCTAATTCCATAGCGATTCGGTTTACACGCAAAGAATGCTGAATCGTCAAGGGGTCCCAAATTTCCAAGGCATGCAGAAAGGCCAACACAGTCGGCTCATAAAATTGCGGCAAAAAGTGGTTTGATCCTTGGAAAAAACGATCCAAAAATTTTCGGATTACCTCGGCTTTCATCCCTGGATTTCGCACTCCCAAGTCAATCGGCGCCATATTCTGCCGTGATTCGTTAAAGACACATACATAGTTGCGTCCGGAATCTTTGGCGCGATATAAAGCAAGGTCCGCCTGTCGAAACAGTTCTTGCAAAGTATCTCCCTTTTCACTGGAAGACACGCCAACGCTAACAGTAAGCTTTTCCATTTTGGGCAGCCCCGTATGAAATTCGTAGTTTTCTACAGCTATCCGCAATTGTTCCGCTACTTCCCCTGCCTGCTGTTTGGCCGTATCAGGCAATAAAACAATAAACTCTTCGCCACCAAATCGTCCTATCACATCCTGCTCTCTCAAACAGCAATGCAACACCGCCACCAAGTCTTTCAAGACCTGATCCCCTGCCTCGTGTCCGTTAAGATCGTTGTATTTGCGAAAATGGTCAATATCAATCAACAGCAGACTAATATGTTCCTCACGCGTTTCCAACCATTCCGTAGCCAGCTTTCTGACATAAGTAATGGTATAAGCCCCCGTCAATCCATCATGTTGCGCAAAGTTCTCCAATCGGCGATTGGTGGTAACAAACTGTTCAAAAGCGCGATTTTTCGCTACCTCGATTCGGCGGATATTCCGCAAAGAATAGCGGTAGAAAGAAAACCCCATGATACCGCCGACCCCACCGCCTAACAATCCGGCAATCAGCGTCCAAAGTAATATAAGATCGAACCGACTGTCGACACGCAGCAGTCCCAAGACACCCGTACCAGTTTGCAGCCCAACCTTTGTGGTGAACGTCAATGGCAGAAACGGGCGTGATATTAATTCCTGATACATTAGCTGCGACGTTGCATCATAATAAGAAATGCCGATAATAGAAGGAAATAGTTGTTGGTACTTACTCAACTCTAAATGTTTAAAAATAGAAGGCGCCCCTAACGAGGAAGGTTCTGTTACAGACTGCTGTATTCGTTCCATTAGCAGCATCCCATAACGTTTGGCATCTATCTGTTCGCGGTCCCATTCATGTAAAAAGCACAGTGTGGCTGGCACTACCGCCAGAAATAAGGTCACGCCATAAGCAATCCACTTTGCTCGAGCTCTTGAACTTAGTTGTTGGTATTGCAGCATTATTTTAGTCTCCCCTCAATACTGGGAGTGCTTCAGCAGCAGCTATACCCTCGCGTCCGGCGTCTAGGCATGTAAGAAGTAAAAACAAAATACTGCGCTGTCGCCTCCGATAATGATTTCTGAAAAATAAAAATAATTCCCTTTCCTGTTTCCGTTATTATAATGGCTACGAAGCCAAGCTCCCGAGAAATTGCACCTCCCTGTACAGCTCTGAGCGCGCTGTTCGTTCCAATATCACCAAGAACTCCCAATGCTTTTTATATTTCACAGCTAATTGCGGTGTTAGCGCAAGCGTAAATTTTACTGTAAAAAAAACCAAAAGGGACAG
>DATMYT010000648.1:0-5825 GCA_035560855.1 Negativicutes bacterium
CTTCGAACGTATTCTGAACGTGAACGCAAAAGGTAGTTATTTTATGGCCAAAGCTGCCGTCTCAGCATTGAAAAGTAGCACCGGCTCCATCGTAAATGTTTCTTCCGATGCGGGCATCAATGGAAATGTAAATTGCACGGCGTATTGTGCAGCCAAAGGCGCAGTGACGTTGTTTACGAAAGCATTGGCTCTTGAGGTGGCGCCGCATGGAGTGAGGGTGAATTGCGTGTGTCCGGGAGATATCGTCACGCCTATGCTGGACCGCCAATTGGCATCTTCTGCCGACCCAGGGGAGTATCGTCGTGAGATGGAATCTGTGTATCCACTGGGACGAATCGGAAAACCGAAAGAAGTCGCAGGAGTTATCTTGTTTCTGGCATCTGACAACGCTTCTTTTGTTACAGGCGCTGCTTGGAGTGTAGATGGCGGATTGACAGCCGTTTGACAGAATAATCAAATAGTATATAATTAATATAGGAGAAGTTTATTCAATTATCATCGGAGGAATGAGTCATGGCAACCGCCATTCGCTCAAATACTGCTTCGGCAGTATCCATGGATGGAAAACAGAAAATATATGGCGTCAAAAAGGTCGGTAGCGAGTCTAATGCGCACGTATTGGGCGTGTCTTCCGCTCAAGCTGTTGACGCAGCCGGACAATCCGTCGATTCGCCCTCGACCGCATCGATTAACGCTGGACCGGCTTATGAAGTGGAAATTTCTGACGAAGGCAAAAAGCTGGCGGATAATAAGGAAGAGGCACAGAAACTGTACGAGAATTCGGAAACCAGGCTTGAGGCCTCTCGTATGGAATTAAAACAAAAACAGCACCAGGAATGGAGAATACAGCGCGATGTGGCGCGATTTAGACAGACGGAAGAAAACATTCGTACTCATGAAGCGGCGCATATGAGCGCCGGAGGAGCTTTTGCCGGTGGTGTGAGCTATGTGTACGCCAAAGCACCGGATGGGAAAATGTACGTCAGTGGAGGCGAAGTCCCAATTCAGGCGCCGGAGGGGAAAACCCCGGAAGAAACTGCACGCAATATGGAAATCGTAAGACGAGCCGCGTTGGCGCCGGCTGATCCTTCAGGACAAGATGTGGCCGTAGCCGCTATGGCCATGCAAATCGAGAATCGCGCCCGGGCGGCTATCCGGCAGGGGCAGTTCCTGAAACAATCCGACATGGATGGAGAGGAATCGTCTGGTCTCACTCGTCCACCCGTTTGGCCGACCAGCATGGCTGGACTTATTGCAACCCTCATGCCGCAACAGGGCATGATGACCACCTCTCGTCAAGCGTAAGTACTCATTGACATAAGGGCGAAACCGGCATATAATTACTTTCAATACAAATGCATTATTGTTATCAGTGATGCGGAGGACATGACTGTCAAAGGAACCGTATCCAGAGAAAATGCGCCACGGCTGAAAGCGCTTTATGCGGACCCTGACAGATTACCCCCTCCAAACTGTCAGACTGAATTTTTAGTAAGTCTTACCGGATGCCCACCGTTACAGGGGTTGTGAGCCGGACGTGCGTGCGCGTCAATTTGGGTGGAACCGCGAGATAGACTCTCGTCCCTATGTGGATGGGAGTTTTTTATTTACCCAAAAGCGGCGCAAAATGTTAATTCTGTAACCATATATTGAGCAATGGAGGGTGAAAAAGATGGCTAATATTAAAATCACGCTGAAAGACGGATCCGTAAAAGAAGTAGCGCAGGGGACAACGCTCGCGGAATTGGCGGCCTCACTCAGCCGGTCCTTGGCTAAGTCGACGCTTGCAGCCAAAGTTGATGGCAAAGTGATTGACTTGGCGAGACAGCTCGACCATGATGCTACAGTAGAATTTTTGGGGGCTGACACGCAGGAGGGGTTGGATGCTCTTCGACACAGTGCATCTCACATCTTGGCGCAAGCAGTGCAGCATCTGTATGGCGACAAGGTTCAGTTTGGAATTGGGCCGTGGATTGCCAACGGGTTTTATTATGACATCGATATCGAGCATACGTTTGTGCCGGAAGATCTGGTCAAGATCGAAGCCGAGATGGAAAAAATCATCAAACAGGATTTGCCCATCGTTCGCCAGGAAATGAGTCGGGAAGAAGCGATTCGTTTCTTTGAAGAAAAGGGACAACACTATAAAGTTGAGCTGATCCGTGATTTACCGGCAGATGCAGTAATTTCTCTTTATACGCAGGGAGATTTCACCGATTTATGCGCCGGGCCGCATCTGCCGTCTACCGGACGAATCAAGGCATTGAAGCTGCAAAGTTTGGCTGGCGCTTACTGGCGCGGCAATGAGAAAAACAAAATGTTGCAGCGGATTTATGGCACTGCATTTGAGAAAAAAGCGGATTTGGACGCGTACCTGACGATGTTGGAAGAAGCTGCCCGCCGGGATCACCGCAAACTCGGCAAGGAGCTGGATTTATTCAGCATGCAGGAAGAAGGTCCGGGTTTCCCGTTCTTCCATGCCAAAGGGATGGTTATCCGGAATGAACTGGAGAGCTTCTGGCGCAAACTGCACACGAAGTTCGGCTACGAAGAGATCAAAACGCCAATTATTTTGAATGAAGAACTGTGGCATAAATCGGGGCATTGGGACCATTATAAGGAAAACATGTATTTCACCAAGATTGACGATGCGGACTATGCCGTCAAACCGATGAACTGTCCGGGCGGAATGCTGGTATACAAGACGCGGCATCACAGCTACCGTGAACTGCCGATTCGGGCGGCAGAACTGGGCTTGGTCCATCGGCATGAATTGTCCGGTGCACTGCACGGTCTGATGCGAGTGCGGAGTTTTACTCAGGACGATGCTCACATTTTCATGCTGCCTTCCCAAATCAAAGATGAAATCATGGGCGTAATGGATCTGTTCGACATTGTATATTCGACCTTCGGGCTGTCCTATCGCGCTGAACTTTCCACCAAGCCGGAAAACTCGATGGGGTCGGAAGAGGTGTGGGAAGTTGCGACTTCAGCGCTGCAACAGGCTCTGGATGAACGAAAGATGCCGTACAAGATCAATCCGGGAGACGGCGCTTTCTACGGGCCCAAGATCGATTTTCACCTGAAGGACTCTATCGGGCGCACCTGGCAGTGCGGCACGATTCAACTCGACATGCTGATGCCGGAACGATTTGACCTGACCTATATCGGCGAGGACGGACAGCGTCATCGCCCGGTCATGATCCACCGCGTCGCTTTTGGCAGTATGGAGCGCTTCATTGGAATTCTCATCGAACATTATGCAGGAGCCTTCCCGGCTTGGATTGCCCCGGTGCAGGTTAAAATTTTGCCGATTACCGACAGGAATATTGCTTATGCCAAAAGACTGGCCGCTCAATTGCGTGAACTGGATGTTCGCGTCGAAGTCGATGAGCGGAGCGAAAAAATCGGCTACAAAATTCGCGAGGCACAGATGGAAAAAGTTCCTTTCATGCTGGTGCTTGGGGACAAGGAAGAAGAAGCCGAGGCCGTGGCCGTTCGGGTCCGTGGTAAAGGCGACGTGGGAACGATGCAAGTTGCCGCGTTCCAAGACATGGTGCTGGAGACCATCAAAACAAAGGCGTAATAAACTGGAAGAGGGGTTGTGCAGAAACGCAGGTTTCAACACAGCCCCTCTTTGCAATTAAAATCTTTTTCAATGTAGGCGAATCCCTGATCGGAAAAACACGCAGCGCCTGCGGTAATATCCAAGGCCAGTTTTTGCAAATGCAGCTCCTGCTCGGATTCAACCATGACATATAAACGGACCTGTTCGGTGAACTGTTTGTCACTGATGGGAAACCCATGGCTGAGCAAGGCGTTTTCCAGAGGACCAAGCAGATTATAAGTAAGGTCGATGCCAATACGGGAATGCAGGATGCGTTCAACAATACCTGCAGTGCGTACTCCTTCGGAAGCACTCCCGCCATAAGCGCGAATGAGGCCGCCGCTGCCCAGCTTGATGCCGCTAAAGTAACGGGTGACGACTATCGAAGTGTCGCACAGCTTATTTTTCCGAATGACCTCCAGCATGGGTTTGCCTGCCGTACCAACTGGTTCACCGGCATCGTCGGCTTTCTGAAAATCGTCTTGCGGACCCACGATACAGGCAAAACAATTATGTGAGGCATCATGGTGCTGTTTGCGTATTTCCACCGCAAAGGCCAGCGATTGAGCTTCCGATTCCGTACGCGCCACATGAGCGATAAAGACTGATTTGTTGATTTCCAGCGTGGCTTTGCCGGGAGTTTTGATTGTCAGATAGCGCTTACGCAAATGGGAACATCCTTCACTTTGCATCGCAGCCATCACTCTGTGATTTCTATCTTATTGCCATCTGGATCCAAAATGCAACTTTCATAATAACCATCTCCTGTTGTACGGGGGGCACTTATGATTTGGCAGCCTCTCTTTGCTAATTTTGTTGTCAATTCCTCAACAGCCTCTTTACTGCCTACCGAAAAAGCGATATGCACAAAACCCAGATATTGTTTATCAACTTCAGTCTTTGCGTCGATAATTTCCGGCTTCCGCATAATTTCCATTTTGGCGCCAGATAGGAAGGTAATAAAATAAGATTCGAAGTTTTTTAGGCTATTTATATATTTGTCGTTTGCAGTACCCTTAAAAAATACCACGTAGAAATCTTTCATTTCCTCAAGTTTATTCGTCCATAGAGCTACATGATCAATTTTCATCATTATCCCTCGCTTTTAACTTAATGTTATGTTATAAAAGACTTGTTGTTTTAGCAAGTTTTTCCGGATCGCCGCCAACATTCATATTTGCGATTTTTCCGTTGCGAGGTTGACTTGCCCAACAATGCATGATATTATTTATCACGCAAGTAGAAGCCATCCGCTTCTCACCTTACAACGCTCAGGCTGTTGGTAAGGTCGCAGGATAAACATCAACACTTTATTATAGGTGTTTTGTTTTCAGCAGCGGGTGGAGTAATCCATCCGCTTTTGCATTGCCAAAGAAATAGGAAGAGGTGAGAGACAATTAGTAAAGAAACGCTGAGGATTAACGAAGAAATCCGAGCCAGGGAAGTGCGCGTAGTGAGCGCAAACAACGAACAGCTGGGGATCATGAGCTTGCGTGACGCTCTCCAATTGGCTGCCGATCAGCAGCTCGATCTGGTAGAGGTCGCCGCAGCCGCAAAACCTCCTGCCTGCCGTATCATGGACTTCGGTAAGTTCAGGTTTGAGCAGCAGAAGCGTGACAAGGAAGCCAAGAAAAAGCAAAAAGTCATCACGCTTAAAGAAGTTAAGTTACGACCGAACATCGAAGATCATGACTACGAAGTGAAAAAGAAAAATGCCCAACGTTTTATCGCTGACGGGGACAAGGTCAAAGTGACCATCATGTTCCGTGGACGCGAGCTTGCGCATCCCGAACTGGGACGCCAGATTTTGGTGCGGATGGCCAACGAAATGAAAGACCCGGCCATTGTTGAGCGCGAGCCCAAAATTGAGGGAAGAAATATGTTTATGATTTTGACGCCCCGGCCTCCCAAAGTGCAGCAAATGCCTGCAAAAGCCGGAGCTCAGCCCCATACAGCAGCCGTAGCTCATTCTGAAGCTGCGCCACAAAAGAAGGAGGATTAAGCATGCCGAAAATGAAGACTCGTCGAGCAGCCGCAAAACGGTTTAAGATAACCGGTACCGGTGAATTCAAGCGCTCAAAGTCGTTCCACAGCCACATTCTTGAGTCCAAATCCCCAAAACGCAAACGTAATCTTCGTAAAGCCGGTCTGGTCAGCAAATCGGACCATGAACGCGTTCGCAAAATGCTTCCCTACGCATAATACTACAGTTTTGAAA
>DATMYT010000649.1:0-3556 GCA_035560855.1 Negativicutes bacterium
ATAGTATTCTGAATATTCCTTCACGATTAAAATGAAATTTTGCAGTCGTTTTTATCGTAAGGCTTTTCCTTTTTGGCGCACCGTATTAGAATCAGGGGTGAGGATATAAATTCAATCTGCTCTCTTAAAGTTACGGAACACTTGCATTGGAAGGTGATGGTTGTGGCTGGACATTCTGAAAAAATTCACATCAAGCAAGGCGACATTACGGCGGAAACTACGGACGCTATCGTCAATCCGGCAAACTCGCAGCTAATGCACGGCGGCGGCGCTGCCCGAGCCATTGCGGTGAAAGGTGGGCGCGTCATTACTGAACAGAGCCGCCGCCTGATCGAACGAATTGGGCAAGTTCCCGTTAGTAAGGCGGTGATGACGGACGCAGGCGAGTTGCCCTGCAAGTTTGTTATTCATACCGTCGGACCGGTATGGGGCGAAGGCGATGAACCGGAAAAATTGCGCCGTGCGGTCTGGAACGTGCTGACACTGGCGGAACTTTATAATCTGAGGTCGGTGTCGATGCCTGCGATTAGCTCGGGCGTGTTTGGCTTTCCCAAGCCGCTATGTGCGGAAATTTTGCTGGAGACATCGCAAAAGTTTCTGCAACAGCCGGGTGTCAACCTCACAGATGTTGTCATGTGCAATTTTGACCGGGAGACAGTGGAGATCTTTCAGGCGGCGGAACAGGCTATAAACTCGCGGTGATTGGCAGTAATCTGAACAATTCATTGCTGGGAGGGATCAATATAAACAGCGAATTTTATCGGCAATGCTTGCCGTTTGCCAGAGGCGAGGTTCCGGCGGAGTTAGTGATTCGAAATGCCCGAGTTGCCAATGTATTTTCTCTTGAGTATGAGAAAGTCGATGTTGCAATTGCCCGGGGCATTGTAGTCGGACTTGGGCCCGCATATGAGGGGCTGGAAAACGTTGATGCCGCGGGAAAAGTTTTGATTCCGGGGATGATCGACGGGCACATCCATATTGAAAGCACAATGCTGACGCCGCACCGGTTTGCCGATTCCGTTGCGCCGCGCGGCACGTCCGCGGTAATGGCTGATCCTCATGAAATGGCCAATGTATGGGGGAAAGACGGTATCGTAGCGATGTGGAAAAACGCGCAGGGCTTGCCGTTGGACTTTTTTTGGGGTGCGTCTTCCTGTGTGCCTGCGTCTGATTTTGAGACGTGTCGGCAGCCAATCGGGGCAGACGCGCTAGCAGCGCTTTTGGATGACGGAACGTGCCAACACTTGGGCGAGATGATGAATTATCCGGCGGTGATTGGCGGTGCGGCTGATGCCTGGGCCAAAATTGCCGCGGCTTGGGGACGGCCGTTGACGGCTCATTCACCGGGCGTTTCCGGCAAAGATCTCTGCGCCTATCTTTTGAGTGGCTGCAACGCCGACCACGAGTCCTTCAGTTACGCAGAAGGATTGGAAAAACTGCGACGGGGCTGCTGGGTGATGATGCGGGCTGGGTCAGCGGCATGCGACCTGGCAGCGCTGGCTCCGCTGGTCATCGAGAAGCCGGCCCGCTCGTTGCGGTGTATGGTGGTGAGCGATGATTTGACGCCGACAACGATAGAGACGGACGGACATATGGATGCCAAGATGCGGTCGATGTGCAGGTTGGGCATCGATCCGTTGGTTGCCTTGCGAATGATTACGCTGTCGCCGGCGGAATATTTCATGCTGCCACGACGCGGGGGAATCGCCCCTGGATGGATAGCGGATCTGGCGTTGGTTGATTCGTTGGAGTCATGCCGGGTGGAGAAGGTTTGGAAACAAGGACGGCTGGTGGCAAAAGGCGGAAAGCTTTGCGACGAAATCGGCGGAGCGTTTCCCGTAGAAAACCTAAATTCACGACCACCGGTTGCGGTTGAATCTATTCGGGTTTTGGCGCCGCCAAGCAAAGAAAAAATCCGGGTCATCGGCTGGCAAAGCGGTTCGTTGCTGACAGAGTCCCTCTGTATGGAACCCCGGATAGAAAGTGGGATGGTAGTGGCCGATCCTGACGGCGACGTGGCCAAACTGGTGGTTGCGGAGCGGAATGGAAAGTCCGGAAGTGTAGTCGTGGGATTCGTGAGTGGGATGGGCTTGCAGTTCGGCGCATTGGGTGCGTCGGTGGCACATGACGCGCACCCTTTCATCGTAGCTGGAGTGGATGATTCTTCGATTTTACGGGCATTGAGCTGGTTGCGGGAAAATGGCGGCGGATTTGTGGCCTGTGAAGGCGACCGAATTTTAGCATCATTGCCGCTTCCGATCGGTGGGCTGATGAGTGATGCGAACCTGAAGGAAGTGGCGGATGCGCTGAATGAAGTCGATGCAGCGGCAGCGGAACTTGGGATCGAAGGCGCTCATCCCTGCATGGCGCTGTCGTTTCTTTCCTTATCCGTCATTCCCTCTCTGAAATTAACAGACCAGGGGTACGTGGATCTGATGCAGGGTGGCAGGCAGGAACTGTTTGTGGACTGTTAATGTAATATTGGACATGGAGGAATTTGAGTGAAAACGAGAACTATAGATTATTCCCAGCTTGCCATGGCGGTTCTGATGTTGCCCGAACATACCAATCCGTATGGAAATGTTCATGGCGGAGAAATCATGAAGTTGATGGACAATGCTGCCGGTGTTGTAGCACAGCGACATACGCGAACGCAAGTGGTCACCATCAGGGTGGACGAGCTGGAATTTATTCAGCCTATTCGTCTCGGTAATTTAGTGACTTGCCACGCCAAAATGACGTTTGTCGGCCGGAGTTCCATGGAAGTAGCCGCTACGGTCATGGTAGAGGACCTGACAAAAGATGAACCGGCGAAGGCTGCTCTGACAGCTTATTTTACATTTGTTTCGCTGGACTCACAGGGAAAACCTCAACCGGCTCCAGCTCTTGAACTGGTTACTGAGGAAGAATGCCGTTTGTTTGAAACGGGTCGCCAACGCTACATGAAATATAAACAAAATGCAACTAAAGCAGGACAGGAGGGGCATCAGTGATTCTTTCGAAAATGACGATCAGGTTGTGCCTGATGCTTTTGGTTGTGGCATTGGTAGGCGGGTGCGGCCAAAGCCCGGTCGGCGCCAGTATGGATGTTTCGGTGGATGAGGCGCTGCGGTTGTGGCAAAATAAAGAGGCGATCATCATTGATGTACGGACTCCGGCGGAATACCGGGACGGTCATATTCCGGGCGTGACCAATATTCCGCTGGATGAACTGGAGCAGCGCATGAACGAGGTACCGAAAGATAAAAAAGTGGTGCTCATCTGCCGCACTGGCAATCGAAGTGCGCAGGGAACCAAACTACTGCGCAGCAAGGGATTTTCCAATGTTTTCAATAGTACCGGCGGCATGTCAACTTGGAAAGGGTCGGTAGGGAAGTAGAATATGGCATCAGTAAAGAACGCCAAGCCTGCAAACCTGTTTGCGCTGCCGATGCAGTTGCCGCCGGATGAAGTGACGGAAATCCTGCTTCGACATGATGGGATTCGGGTGGAGAAAATTATCTCGACGGGTCAAGCATCGCCCCCTGATTTTTGGTACGATCAGGCTGAAGACGAA
>DATMYT010000650.1:0-6095 GCA_035560855.1 Negativicutes bacterium
ATTAATTTTCGAGAGGGGCATTCTGAGATGAAAACATTACAGATTCACCCGTTAGACAATGTGGCGGTCGCTTTAACTGATATCTCGGCTGGCGAGGGGGTGGCCGTGGAGTCGGTGCCTGCCGCTCATAAAATCAGCCTCAGAGCAATCGCAAAGGGAGAGCCGATCATCAAATACGGCCATCCCATCGGAGCTGCTACCGTAGACATTCCGGCCGGACACTGGGTCCATGTTCATAACGTCGCTACTCTTCTGGGCGATGCTGTGGAATATGAATATCAGCCTGCCATCATCCCGCAAACAAAGCTGGAACCGTCGACATTCAAGGGATACCGGCGATCTGACGGCAGGGTCGGAGTTCGCAATGAAATTTGGATCATTCCTACGGTCGGTTGTGTAAACCGAAATGCGGAACTCATTGCCGCGGAAGCAACCCGACAATTTGGCATCATGCCAAACGTCGACGGAATTTATGCTTTTCCCCATCCCTATGGCTGTTCTCAGATGGGCGACGATCAACTGCAGACACAGCAGATTCTCGCTAATCTCGTGCGTCACCCGAATGCCGGTGGCGTGCTGATCCTCGGCTTGGGTTGCGAGAATAACAATATTGCCGAGTTTAAGAAAATCCTCGGTGAGTGGGATCCGGACCGCGTCAAATTCGTCGAGGCCCAAAGTGTGGACGATGAAATCACGGCAGGAGTGGAAGCGATAGAACAACTGGTGGTTCATGCTGCCAAAACAGCACGGTCACTCTGTCCGGTTTCCGAACTGGTCATCGGCCTGAAATGCGGCGGATCAGATGCTTTTTCCGGCATTACCGCCAATCCTCTTGTCGGCAAGATTTCGGACCTTGTGATAGCAATGGGGGGCAGTGCGGTTCTCTCGGAAGTGCCGGAGATGTTTGGCGCAGAGACTTTATTGATGGCGAGGGCCCGTGATGAGGCCATATTTCATAAGATTGTCGCCATGATCAATGATTTCAAACAATACTATCAGGCCCACAATCAGGTGATCTACGACAACCCCTCTCCCGGCAATAAAAAAGGCGGCATTTCCACGCTGGAAGACAAGTCGCTCGGCTGCATCCAAAAAGGCGGCAGCTCGACAGTGGTCGATGTGCTGCCTTATGTGGGATGCGTCAAAGAAAAAGGACTTTCGCTTCTATCGGGTCCCGGTAACGACTTGGTCGCCATTACCGCTCTTGCAGCAGCCGGTTGTCAGCTCATCCTGTTTACGACGGGACGGGGGACTCCGCTTGGCACCCTCGTTCCAACCTTGAAGATCGCCTCCAACGAGGCCTTGTTCCACAAAAAAACGCGTTGGATGGATTTCAATGCCGGACGTCTGCTCACGGGGACTTCCGTGGAACAACTGATGACAGAGTTATTTGAGCTGGTATTGATGACTGCGTCCGGCGCCAAGAGCAAGTCGGAATTGATGGGATCGCGTGAATTCACCATTTTTAAAGATGGAGTGACTTTGTAGACGCCCCCTGCAAAAAAAGAGAAATTCGTTTTTTGACTGCTGAAGTTTGAAGCTATACCGAAAGTTCCTTTGTCCGTGGGCTTCAGCTAGGTCTGATGTCGGATGGAGGAACTTGAATGAAGAGAAGAAAACGGCTTGGCGAACTGCTCGTGGAATCCGGGCGGGTTTCGCAGCAGCAAATCGATAAAGCTTGGGTGATTCATCAACGCTCCGGCGAACGGTTGAGTCGAATTTTGGTACAGCTGGGGTTTATTACCGAAACGGGCTTGCTTGAGATTTTGGTGCAAAACCTGGGAATTCCACTCATCGATCTTTCAGCGACTCCTCCGGAGAGGGAAGCGGTGCAGCTGATTCCGTTGTCGTTGGCCGAACGCCACGGCGTAATTCCTATCCGTAAAAGCGAAAATCGTCTGACGGTGGCCATGATTGATCCGACTAATTTTTTTGCGATCGATGATCTTCGGATGGTTACCCAGTGCGACATAGAGCCGGTGATGGCGGTAGAAGCCGATATTTTGCGCGCCATCGATCAATCCTATAGCGTTTGTGAGCGGGTCGAAAAATCTGTCAACCAGCTGCAAAAAGAAGAACATCTATATACGTCTGAAATCGAGACCGCGGAAGATGCCCCGGTCATCAATATCGTAAATTCGCTTATCAGCCAGTCGATCAAGAACGGCGCCAGCGACATCCACATAGAGCCCCTGGAGAGTGGACTGCGGGTCCGATTCCGCATCGACGGGGTGCTGCGTGAAATTACCTCATTTCCCAAGCATACACAGGGAGCTATCATTTCCCGAATCAAGATTGTCAGCAATATGGATATCGCAGAGAAACGCGTACCGCAGGACGGCAGGCTTCAGGTGCAGGAAGCCGGTCGAGCTGTGGATATTCGCGTTTCTTCTCTTCCTACGCTATACGGTGAAAAAATTGTGCTGCGTATCTTGGACCCCAAAGGGACCATCCAGGATCTGAATTCTTTGGGCTTTTCCGAGGCGAATCTGAACAAATACCAAAAAATGTACCAACACAGCTATGGGATGATTCTCATCACCGGTCCGACCGGATCAGGAAAAACAACGACGCTTCATTCCACGCTTACTGAACTGAATTCGCCAACCAAGAACATCATTACGGTCGAAGATCCGGTGGAATATCGATTGCCTGGAATTAATCAGGTGCAGGTCAATCCGAAAGCCGGACTGACTTTTGCCAAAGGCCTGCGCTCCATTTTGCGCCAGGATCCCAATATTATCATGGTGGGCGAGATCAGGGACAGGGAAACGGCGGAAATTGCCATTCGGGCCGCGTTGACCGGACATCTGGTGCTCAGCACCCTCCACACGAATGACGCCGCTGGTGCTGTGACCCGGCTCGTGGATATGGGGGTGGAGCCTTTTTTGGTTGCATCATCTGTACTCGGAACTATGGCCCAACGGCTGGTCCGCAAGATTTGCCCGGAGTGTCGCGAAAAATATTCTCCGGAGGCTGATTCATCGCAAAGGCTGACTTTATCAAGGGTCGCGGAGCGCTGCGATGTAATTTATCGGGGGACCGGTTGCCTGCATTGCGGCAATACCGGCTATCGCGATCGGATGTCTATTCATGAAGTGATGCCCATGACGAATGCTCTCCGTGAACTAGTGGCCCAACGAGCTTCCACAGCAGACCTTGCAAAAACCGCAATCGCCGAGGGAATGAAGACCATGTATCAGGACGGGATGGACAAGGTACAGGAGGGGTTGACTACCGTGGAAGAAATTCTGCGGGTCGCCTATTCGGAAATATGAGACTGCAGAAGGAGGACTTGCGGTGATTATCGACGATCTTTTACGGGAGGCCGTTCTCCGTCGCGCTTCCGATTTGCATCTTACCGTGGAGGCGGCACCGACAATTCGGGTGAATGGAACGTTAATCAGATTGGATTTGCCGGTTTTGAACGCAGAGGATACCCGACAACTTTTTGAATCCATTGCAACGGCGGACCGACGGCAGCAGCTCCAGCAAACCGGTGAAGTGGACTTTTCACATGCCATTTGCGGTATCGGCCGGTTTCGGATCAATGCGTTTCGGCAACGGGGCGCTACTGCCATTGCGATTCGAGTTATTGCCGAAAAAACGCCGACACTGGATCAGCTGGGGTTGCCGGACATCATCAAGACCTTTTCCCGCAAACCACGGGGGCTGGTACTCGTAACCGGACCGACCGGCAGCGGCAAGTCGACTACCATGGCGGCCATGATTGATCTCATTAACGAGGAGCGGCGCTGCAACATTATTACGCTGGAGGACCCCATAGAATATCTGCACCGGCACAAAAACAGCCTGGTCAATCAACGGGAAATCGGCGCCGATACCCAAAGCTTTGCCAACGCTCTTCGCGCGGCCCTGCGTGAAGACCCCGACGTTATTCTCGTGGGCGAGATGAGGGATATGGATACCATCAGCATTGCCGTGAGGGCAGCTGAAACCGGACATCTCGTACTAGCGACACTACACACGGGGGATGCGGCGCAGACGATCGACCGCATCCTCGATTTTTTTCCGCCACATCAGCAGCAACAAATTCGAGTTCAGCTGTCGCTTTCCTTGCAGGGGATTGTAGCGCAGCAACTTCTGCCGCGACAAGATGGCAGCGGACGTGTGGCAGCGGTAGAAGTGCTGGTGGCGACACCGGCAGTGCGGAATTTGATTCGTGAAGGGAAAAGCCATCAACTACTCTCGGTCATACAGACCGGCGCCAAGTCCGGTATGCAGTCGATGGATGCCGCTCTTCGTGATCTGTGTTGCGCCGGCATTGTTGCAGATGAAGAAGCCATGGAGCGAGTGATGGATTTGGAGAACTTTCTCCGGCTACGAAGGGGATAGGCGGGGGAGAATATGGCGAAACAGTATGAATACCGAGCCCGCGATGCAAAAGGGCAATTGTTCACCGGGCTGATTCTGGCGGAGGATGAAGCTGCCGTCGCGGGACATGTGCGCCAAAAGGGAATGTATGTTACCTGTATCAGAGAAGCGAAATCCAGCCTGGACATCAACCTGCTTCTGCGACGTATGCGTTCCATCACAACACGTGATCTGGCTATTTTTTGTCGCCAGTTTTCAACCATGTTGGAAGCGGGGCTGCCGATCCTGACCTGTCTTGGAATCGTGTGCGAACAGACGGAGAATCCAAGACTTAAGGATAATTTGCAAAATGTATACAAAAGCGTACAGGAAGGTACGGCCCTGGGGCGGGCAATGGATGCGCAAACCCGCATTTTCCCTGAAATCATGATCAGCATGGTGGAAGCCGGTGAACTGGGTGGTTTGCTGGATATTGTCATGCAGCGTCTGGCGATTCATTTTGAAAAGGAACATCGATTGAATGAAAAAGTGAAGGCAGCGCTGACCTACCCGCTGGTCGTCATGTTCTTGGCTGTGGTTGTCGTTGCTTTTGTGCTGACTTTCATTTTGCCGACATTCGTGGAACTGTTTGCCTCCATGAAGGTCGAACTGCCTTTTCTCACGCGGGCTTTGCTTGCTCTGAGCCATTTTTTGACGAAGTACTGGCTGCCCTTGCTGGTGGTTACAATGGTCGGAGTTTATGGGATATTGGTGCTGTTTCGTTATCCGGATCCCCGAATGGCCCGTGACCGTTTCATTCTCCACCTGCCTGTCTTTGGTCCGCTGGTTCGAAAATTGGCTGTCGCTCGATTTGCCCGAACCCTGGCGAGCTTGCTCCGCGGAGGCGTTCCTCTTTTATCGGCGTTGGAGGTGGTGAAAAAGACAACCGGAAATGCGATGATTGCGCAGATATTGTCTGAGTCGCAGGAAGGTATCAGGGAAGGGGAAGAACTGGCAACCCGACTGGGCGCCAGCCGCATTTTTCCGCCGATGGCGGTACAGATGGCGGCGGTTGGAGAGCAGTCAGGCAAACTGGATACAATGCTCGACAAGGTGGCGGATTTCTATGAGGAAGATGCAGAAGACATCGTCAATCGTCTGAGCAGCATGCTGGAACCTTTTCTTATCGCGTTTCTCGGTATCGTTATTGGGACCATTATTATAGCCATACTGATTCCCATGTTTGATGTGATCACGAATGTAAATAAAATGTAAGCTTACAAAAGACCAGGAATAGTACTATAAAAGACAGGAGAACGGAAAGAAGGAATAATGCCATGTTGAACTTGTTTGGAAAACAGGTTTTCAATCGAAAAGGTTTTACGCTTGTTGAATTGCTTGTGGTAGTAGCGATTATCGGGATTTTGGCGACCATTACAGTGCCAAAATTTACCGGCGCAAGCGAGTCGGCAAGAGGCGCCAAGATGCAGGCCGATTTACGAACTCTTGATAGCGCAATCGCTATTGCGATGGCAAATGGTTACGCTCCCGCCGCTACAGCCATGACTGCGACGACTCCGGCCTTGGTAGTGGCCAATTTGTCATCGGTTCCACAATCCCCATCCGGGACTTTTTCAACGATTATTCATCCAAGGGGAACGGTGGCTGCCGGGTATTATTCAATTAACGCAGCGGGTCGCGCGACGGTTACCACAACCGGAACCGGTGCGGGAACGTATACTTCGGATACCTTATAAAGATTTCTTTTACTGGCGTTGATA
>DATMYT010000651.1:0-2549 GCA_035560855.1 Negativicutes bacterium
CCGAGGGTGTCCCGAATCGCGGCAATAATCGAATCCTGGCTGTCTCCAGTTATAACGGCGGTCGGCGGGGCATTGCCGAAACCGACTTCGCCGGTGTCGGCTATCACTTTGATGATAATGTCCTCTGCGGAGTTTACTTGCCGCAGAGCCGTTTTAAATGGTTTTTTTAACGGGATGCTGACTTTGCCGATCTGTATTTCCTTGATTTTCAATCGTTCAATCCCTCCTTACACTTTGTTGTGTTCGATGATGGTTTCGATCAAACGGGCGGCAGTTTCCATGTCGGAAATTTTAATGCTCTCATTCTTTGTATGCACGTCAGTCATTCCGATGGCAAGGTCGACCGCGGTCAAGCCGCGTGCGTTGAAAATGTTGCAGTCGCTGCCGCCGCCAGTGGAGCCGAGCGTTGGCGTCAGCCCCAACAATTGCATTGCGTCCATGCACTGCCTGACAACCGGGTCGTTCTTCGTCAGTTTGAACGCCGCATAGCTTCGAGTTATATCAACTTCAATTGTAGCGCCAAATTCGCGGGCGGCCCGTTCGAAACATTCCTGCATGTGCCCGCTTTGAGCGTCTAATTTTTCATTAACGAGACTGCGCGCCTCCGCGACAAATTCCACCCGGTCAGCTACGATATTGGTGGCGCCGCCGCCGCTGATAGAGCCAATGTTAGCAGTGGTTTTCTCATCAATACGAAGTAGTTTCATCCGGTCAATTGCGCGGGCAGCGACTTGAATTGCGCTGACTCCCCGCTCGGGACTAAGGCCGGCATGGGCCGAACGACCGTGGACTACAACTTTGATGAGATCTTTTGCCGGGCCTTGGACTACAATTGTTCCGAGGGCCCCCTCCGCATCAAGCACGAAAGCCCTCTTGGCTTTAATTTTGCTGTAATCAAGTCCTTTGGAACCATACATGCCGACTTCTTCGCCTATTGTGAGCACAACTTGCAGCAATCCATGCTTCACTCCGCGTTCCTGAATTCGCCGTACCCCTTCAATAATTGCTGCAATACCCGCCTTGTCGTCGCCACTGAGAATCGTCGCGCCGTTGGAACGAATGACATCATCCGCAATTACTGGTTGGATGTTGTCACAGGGTGTGACCGTATCCATATGACAACAGAACAACAGGGGCTCGACTTCGTTGTTTCCAGTCAGTGTGGCAATGAGATTGCCCGTATTTCCGCCTACCTTATCGCCGGCTGCATCCGTTTCGACCGAAAACCCGAGTGACTCCAGCTCTTTCTGCAAATATGCGGCGAAAGCGCCTTCTTTGAGAGAGGGGCTAGAAATTTTCGTCATAGCAATAAAGTGATCGACAAGGCGCTGTGTGGTTTTACTTTCACTCATGACTTCACACTCCTTCGTTTTTTAGATTCGGGCAAAAAAAACCAACAGAACAAACCCCTTCAGAAAAGGTTGTCTGCTGGATTTTACTTACGTCCAAGCCGGGACTTTTCATTTCTGTCCAGCGTGCAGGTAAACAAAGCAGCTAAATATAAAATTGAGGCGAGCGTAGATTAGTGTTACTATTTATAATCATTAGACGTACGGCCCAAAAAACCTCTTTTCCGGTTCTCTTTTTTATCAGTGCCAGTTAGTCGCTCACGTCAATGGGCTGACCATTAATAATCCGGTTATATTTCTTCTGGGCATCTTTATACGCTACCAGGATTGCCTTTTGCGAGGAGCCGAAATAACGACTTTCTAACTGTTGTTGAACTGTATCGGCATTGTCGAGCAGTGTGCGTCCGATGAATAGGCTGCTAACAAATTCATTTGTTACGCTGATGGTGGCAGAAACGCCACAAGCTACGATTTTACCCCCCACTCGTTCCACGACGAAGCCCACGAAGAACTGCCCATAATGGTGTGTGATGGGATTGTTTTGTTGCGATTTTGCGTTTCCAATAATATAGATCGTATTTTCATCAAATGTCATGCTGTATTCCACCATTTCTCGCGTTTTGCCTATTGCAGCATTCCTACGCCAATGTTTATAATCTACTTTTTATTTATTCCATATTCGTTTTGGCTATCCTTTTTTCTACATACTGCCTCCTGACAATTTTCATACACAGGATTTTGGCTCAGCCGCGCCGAAGAAAATGCTGTATGAACCAGAGTTCGAGTATCTGAGAAAAAACGAGGCGTAGAAAATGAATGGGTAAAGTTGAGGGCAGCGGGCCACGGGCCCGCGAAATATTGAAGTATATCGGTCCGGGAATCTTAGTTACTGTCGGATTTATCGACCCGGGGAATTGGGCTTCCAATGTGGCTGCCGGCGCTTCGTACGGATATTCGTTGTTATGGATGGTGACATTGTCGACACTGATGCTGATCATTTTGCAGCATAATGCGGCGCACCTTGGGATTGTCACCGGACTATGCATTTCCGAAGCGGCGGAAAAATATCTGCCGGCATGGTTTTCCAAGCCGATTCTGGTTTCCGGCGTGGCGGCCGCAGTTGCTACGGCTCTAGCTGAATTGCTCGGTTCAGCCATTGCCCTGAAAATGCTATTCAATCTTCCAATTAAGATTGGAACG
>DATMYT010000652.1:0-12326 GCA_035560855.1 Negativicutes bacterium
AAAGTGGTTTGATGTGGTGTAATGTGGTGGACAAGATCTGGAAGGGGGTGAATAAATGTGTTTATGGGAGAATATCAGCACACGCTGGACAGTAAAGGCAGACTAATACTCCCCGCCAAAATAAGAGACCAACTGGGCGACACATTTATTGCGACCCGTGGACTGGATGATTGCATTTTCATTTACACTATGGAAGAGTGGGCGGCACTGGAAGGCAAACTCAAGCAATTGTCTTTGGTAAAACCGGAAGCCCGCGCTTTTTCACGTTATATTTTTTCGGGCGCAGCTGAATTGGAAGGAGACAAGCAGGGAAGGGTGCTATTGCCACCCAATCTGCGTGAATATGCAAAATTGGAAAAAGATGTTGTAGTGATTGGTGTTTCCACCCGCGTAGAAATCTGGAACAAAGAGACCTGGAATAACTATAATGAACGGATGGGGCCAACAGTAGAGCAGCTGTCCGAACATCTGACTGACTTTGGTATTTAGCGGATGCAAACTGAATTTCAGCATGCGACCGTTCTGTTGAGTGAAAGTGTCGACGGCATCCTCGGAAATCCGGATGGAATTTATGTGGATTGTACTTTGGGCGGGGGAGGCCATTCGGCAGCTATCCTGTCACGTTTAAGTCCGCAAGGTCTTTTAATCGGCATCGACCAAGATCCGGCTGCTGTTATTGCCGGGCAGAACAGGCTTTCTTCCGGGAACGCAAAAGTTCAGGTAGTTCAGGGTAATTTTTCCGAACTTGATACGGTGCTGGACAATCTTCATATTGAGAAGGTTGACGGAATTTTATTCGACTTGGGAGTGTCTTCCCATCAGATTGATTTGCCGCAACGCGGATTCTCTTACATGAAAGAGGGACCGCTCGATATGAGAATGGACCCGACGCAGCAATTAAGTGCCCAAAAAGTAGTTAATAGCTATTCAGAGGCGGAGCTGTCCCGAATTTTCTTTGATTATGGTGAAGAACGTTGGGCCAAGAGAATTGCGAAGTTTATCGTCGAGGCCCGACAAAAAAATCCGTTGACAACCACTACGGAGCTTGTCGCCGTCATCATGGCCGCAATTCCTGCAGCGGTTCGCAGACAGGGATCACATCCGGCGAAAAGGACTTTTCAGGCGATACGAATCGAAGTCAATGGAGAACTGCAAATCTTGCCTGGGGCGCTAAAAACGGCAATCGAACGACTGACGCCCGGTGGAAAAATTGGTGTCATTTCGTTTCACTCGCTCGAAGACAGAATTGTAAAAAATACGTTTTCGGGTTTTCTTGGGCACTGTATATGCCCGCCCAAATCGCCGGTTTGCACGTGTAATCCGAGGGCCATCCTTAGATTGTGCGGAAAGCCGGTGCTTCCTTCAGCGGAAGAGATCGAATCGAATCCACGCGCTCACAGCGCAAAACTGCGAATTGCTGAGAAAGTTAAACAGGGAGGACTCGATGATGGCGCGGACTCATAATTTTACAGGACCACTGTCGCCGGAAAAAGCGGAACGGTGTTCTTTAACAAAGCCACGTAGATGTTTGCGTACTGAGTGCCTGGTATCCGCGGTTGTCGTCGGAACATTGGCCATGTTTGTGACGTGGGGAAGCTCCTCGATCGTGAAGGCAGGGTATGAATTGGTGCAAGCCAGAGTATGTCTGACGAAGATGGAGAAACAAAACGAAATCTTGCGACTTGAAATGGCACAGTTAAAGTCACCTCAACGTATCCAGAATATCGCAGTGAAACAGTTGGGGATGATTAAGCCACAGGCGGTTTATGTAGTCGCCAAAAATTCGCCGACCGGCAAAACGCCAAAAGAAGGGGCGAATGAAACAGTTGCGGCCCGAAGCTCTATTCTGTTCGGAAATGCCCGGGCAGAAGCCCATAATGTGCGATAGTCGGGAAGCAGGTGCAAAACCTGCTTCTTTAATTTGGCGGTTATCATGAAAAGTGATAAAATAATTGTCATGAATGAAATGGCAGGGAGGTCCAAATGAGTCGGACACTGCATGAGATTATAAAAAAACTGCCCGAATCACAGTGGATTACACAACCGGATATGAATCCGTCAGTCCTGACCCTGGCCCACGACTCTCGAAAAGTTGGGCCAGGGACTCTGTTTGTTTGTATGTCGGGCGCTACCGTCGACGGTCATTCTTTTGCGGCCGAAGCAGTCAAAAAAGGTGCGGTTGCCCTGCTGGCCGAACACTCGGTGGAGAGTGTCGATTCTGTGCCGGTCCTGTTGGTTCCGAATGTCCGAAAAGCGGTGGAGGCACTGGCACCTTGGTTTTATCATGAGCCTGCTGCGAGCTTGCGTATGATTGGCGTAACCGGGACCAATGGCAAGACGACCACCACACATATTATTCGCGATATTTTCAACCAGGCGGGTCGCCCGTGCGGAGTGAGCGGGACCTTGCACACCTTGATTGGTGACCGCATTATTCCGGTGAAAAATACGACGCCGGATGTGCTGGACCTGCAATCTGCACTGCACGACATGGTGACGGGCGGGATGCAATACGTTGCAATGGAAGTGTCTTCCCATGCGTTAGCCTTGGGGCGTGTTGCCGGGTGCGAATTTGATACGGCGGTTTTTACGAATATGACGCAGGATCATCTCGATTTTCATCAAACGTTGGAAAACTATCGCGATGCAAAGGCCATGCTATTCCGTCAATTGGACAATTCTAATCCGCACAAAAATAATAAAACAGCTATTGCTAATATTGACGATCCGACGGGAAGGTTTATGCTGGAGCAGACGAAGGCCCGTCGCATCAGCTATGGAATTGATAATAAAGCAACTATTAGGGCAATTAATGTTGATATTCGGCCCGAATTCAGTCGCTTTAGCGTTACGGGCGAATTGGGAGACTTCGTTGTTCAATCGAAGATGACAGGGCTGTTCAATGTCTATAATATGCTGGCCGCCATTAGCGTGGCCTTTGCCGAAGGAATCGGGAGCCGGGATATTCAGGCTGCAATTGAAAAATTCAGCTGTGTGCCGGGACGATTTGAACGGGTGGAGATTGATCGCCCCTTCAGCGTTATTGTGGATTATGCTCACACGCCGGACGGATTGGAAAATGTGCTGCGCACAGCCAAACAATTTGTCAGGGGGCGGCTGATTGTCGTTTTTGGCTGCGGCGGCGATCGCGACCGCACCAAACGGCCTATTATGGGAGAACTGGCGGCGCGCTATGCCGATCAGGTGATTGTAACTTCCGATAATCCCCGGTCTGAAGACCCGGAATTTATCATACGGCAAATCATGGTGGGCATTGCGTCGCCTGAGATGCAAAGCAGAACAGAAATCGTCACAGACCGTCGGATGGCGATCGAACGCGCCATGGACATGGGAGGTCCGGGCGATGTTATTTTGATCGCGGGCAAGGGGCATGAAAATTATCAGATCCTGGCGGACCGGACCATTCATTTTGATGATCGGGAAGTTGTGCGGGAACTGGCAGGAGGAAAAAAATGACGGTGTTTACACCCCGTGAGGTATTACTTGCGACGAAAGGAACGTGCATCGCTTCAAGCGCAGTGGAGAGTTTTGCCGGTGTTTCAACCGACACCCGGACCATCACACCCGGGTCCTTGTTTGTGGCGCTATCAGGCGAACGTTTTGATGGACATGAATATATTGCAGAAGCTCTTAACAAAGGCGCTGCAGGACTGATTGTCAGTCGTGAGCCTACTGGGATATTGCCGGGAGTTGCCGTGTATTTGGTTACGGATACCCGGACGGCATTTGAGGATTTGGCGCGGTTTCATCGCTGCCGGTTTCAGATTCCGGTGATAGCGGTAACCGGCTCCAACGGCAAGACGTCTACCAAGGATATGATTGCTGCGGTATTGTCGACGAAATTGAATATTCTTAAGACTGAAGCCAATTTCAATAATGAAATTGGTCTTTCGCAGACTTTGCTCAAAATGAATGATAAACATCAGGCGGTTGTAGTGGAAATGGGGATGCGCGGCCGGGGTGAGATAGCGGAACTGGCCGGTATCGCATTGCCGACGGTCGGTGTGGTGACCAATGTAGGCGAGACTCATCTGGAACGACTGGGCAGCATCGAAAACATTGCCGCGGCTAAAGCGGAACTGGTCGAAGCCTTGGATGGGCAGAGTGTGGCGATCTTAAATGGCGATGACGTATATGTCCGCGCAATGAGCGAAAAAACCGCCGCACGGGTGGTGTACTACGGACAGAAAACTGAGACGGATGTACGGGCGATGAACGTGAGCCAATCCGCGCAGGCGGAGGCGTTTGACTGTACTGTAGGAAGCGCTTCATTCCCGGTGTCGATTCCGATGCCGGGAATTCATAATGTTTATAATGCAGTGGCTGCTATTGCAGTGGGAGTGGAGTTAGGCGTAGAGACGGACTTGATTTCTCAAGGGCTTGCACAATTTGAGCCAGGCAAGATGCGGCTTAACATCGGGCAATATGGCCACGTCACGGTGATTGACGACACCTATAACGCAAGCCCGCTTTCGATGGCGGCTGCCATTGAGGTATTGGCATCGGTGGCCAAGGGTCGGAAACTGGCCGCAATCGGAGATATGCTGGAACTGGGGGCGGCGGC
This sequence comes from Negativicutes bacterium, assembly GCA_035560855.1. Lineage (GTDB taxonomy): Bacteria > Bacillota > Negativicutes > UBA1444 > UBA1444 > UBA1444. The sequence continues at coordinate 4,586 of DATMYT010000652.1, forward strand.
GCAGGCAGCTCATGCAAAAGTGGGCGCACAACTTGCCGCAGTCGGCGTCGAAGTGGTGCTGACACTTGGAGACCTGGCTCGCGTGGCGGGGGAGACTGCGCTGCAGCAGGGCGTGCTTGCGGTGATTGAATGCACTGATCATGAGCAGGCAATCAGGGAACTGCGAAAAATATTGCGTCCGGGGGATACCTTGTTGCTCAAAGGGTCCCGTGGAATGACGATGGAAAAGTTATTGAGCGTTTTTGCGACACAATCGGAGGGTTGATTTTTAATGGAATCGCTTTTTTATGGGGCACTTTGCTCTTTTGGCGTGGTGGCTATATTGGGTCCAATAGCTATTCCGCTGTTGCACAGGCTCAAGTTTGGGCAGGTAGTACGGGAAGAAGGGCCTGCCGCCCATAAGGCCAAAACAGGAACCCCGACGATGGGCGGGCTGCTGATGCTAGCGGGAATGTGCGTCGCGGTTCTGTCTTTTTATTCTGCGTCCCCGGTCGTCTGGCTGATGCTTTTTGTTACATTGGCATGTGGTGCTCTCGGATTTGTCGATGATTATATCAAAGTAGTTTTGAAGCGGAATCTCGGATTGCGTGCAAAGGAGAAACTGCTGGGCCAAATTTTGATTGCACTGTTGTTTTCCTGGGTAATTACCCGTTATATGGGGCGGGGGACGGAGCTATGGATTCCGGGCTTGGACGTGAGTTGGGACATCGGTTTTTTGTTCCATGTGTTGGTCGTTTTCATCATTGTGGCAGCAACAAATGCCGTTAATCTGACGGATGGATTGGATGGATTGGCAGCTGGCACAACTGTGGCTGCAATGGGAACCTACATGGCAGTTGCCTGGATTTTGGGGCAACCGGCCACGGCTGGATTTTTTGCGATTGTATTGGGGGCGGCACTGGGGTTTCTTCTTTTCAACCGTCATCCGGCGAAGATTTTTATGGGTGATACCGGATCCTTGGCGCTCGGAGGCGCTTTGGCCGCTGGAGCTGTATTAACGCGGACTGAATTGTTGCTGCCGGTGATTGGCGCCGTGTTTGTAGTGGAGGCATTATCCGTGATCCTGCAGGTAGCTTCCTTCAAATCAACAGGACGCCGGATTTTTCGTATGAGTCCAATACATCATCATTTTGAACTTGGAGGATGGTCTGAAACTCGTGTTGTGTACGTGTTTTGGACTGCCGGGATAATAGCAGGCCTGGTCGGCCTTTGGGTTGTTTTATTGCCGACTGGGGGAAGGGTTGGATGAAAATGAAGTTAAAAGGCAAAAAGGTATTGGTGTTTGGTGCAGGCGTGAGTGGCGTTTCAGCGGCGCAAGTACTCTATGACCAGGGCGCTGTGGCAACATTGGCTGATGCAAAAGACCTTCAGCATGCAAAAGCAGCTGCAAGTCTGGAGGCATTATCCGGTAAAGTGGAATTGGCTATGGGGCGACAGGACGAATTGTTATTGGACGGCAAGGAACTGCTGATTCTTTCACCGGGCATATCGATCCATCATCCGTTGGTGCAGGCGGCCCAAAGCCGGGGCATCCCGGTGTGGAGCGAAATTGAGCTGGCAGGACAGTTGTGCAAGGCGCCCATTATTGCAGTGACTGGTACCAATGGAAAAACGACGACTACGACGCTTCTCGGCGAGATGATGAAGATGAGATTTTCGGAGGTCGTAGTGGGAGGAAACATTGGTGTGGCGCTTTCACAGGAAGTGCAGCACGTTGGTCCGGAAGGCCGCGTAGTGGCCGAAATTTCCAGTTTTCAGCTGGAAGGCGCCCATACATTCCGGCCACATATCGCTGTGATGCTCAATCTTACACCGGACCATATCGACCGGCACGGTTCGTTTGACGGGTATCGCATAACCAAAGAGAAAATTTTTGCCAATCAGACGATTCAGGATTTTGCGGTGCTCAATCATGACGATGAAGGGGTACGGGATATGGCGACGCGGGTCCATTCCCGGGTGTTTTTTTTCAGCCGCCAGACGATGCTGGAACAGGGCGCTTTTGTTACAAACGGAGAGATTCGGTTGCGATGGAATGGGCAAGAGAATACGGTTTGCCAGATTCGGGATATGAAACTTTTTGGCGGGCATAATGTCGAGAATGCATTGGCAGCGTGTAGCGCCGCTTATCTTGCCGGTGTGTCGCCCCAGGATATGGCGAAGGTGTTGGTTTCTTTTACCGGAGTCGAACACCGGATTGAGCCGGTAGCTACGATCAATGGCGTTGCTTACTATAATGACTCCAAAGCGACAAACCCGGAATCTTCCATTAAAGCATTGGAAGCTTTTGAGGGTCATATTATTCTGATCGCCGGAGGCCGCGATAAAAACACGGATCTGTCAGAATTCATGAAACTGGTAAAGGCGCGAGTAGATCAACTGATCCTCATTGGCGAAGCAACGGATCGCTTTGAAGCAGCGGCCAGGGAACAGGGATTTCAACACATTTTCCGTGCGCCAACGATGGAAGCGGCTGTGCAAAAAGCCAAGGCGGAAGCAGTTTCCCCGCAGGTAGTGCTGTTGTCGCCGGCTTGCGCCAGTTATGATATGTTTGATCATTACGAACAGCGGGGATGTGTATTCAAAGAGTTGGTATTACAGGGAATAGTTCCGGCATGAAAGTACTGCTTGCGGGCGGAGGCACAGGGGGACATATTTATCCGGCCTTATCAATAGCCGGGGCGATCAAACGCCGGGATGCATCCGCTGAGGTTCTGTTTGTCGGAACTCTGCATGGGATGGAGGCGGAACTTGTACCCCGGGCGGGATATCCTTTGAAAACGATTCATCTCTATGGCTTTCAAAGGAGAATATCTTGGCGCAATATCAAAAATGTTTTTTTTACCGGTAAGAGTCTGTGGGATGTAAAAAAGATTCTGCGGGACTTTCAACCGGATGTTGTTATTGGAACCGGTGGATATGTCTGTGGCCCGGTAGTTTGGGCGGCGGCCCGCTCGGGCATCCCGACGCTGATTCAGGAGCAAAATGCATTTCCGGGTGTCACCAATCGAATTCTTGGTCGTGTCGTTGATGCCGTAGCTTTGGGCTACAAGGAAGCTATGCCGAAATTTTCTGGCCATAAAGCTCGCGTGATTGTGACTGGCAATCCGGTGCGGGAAGATTTATTGACGGAGGAACGGGATGCGGCTTGCCGGCACTTTGGTTTTTCACCGGATATTCCGATCGTTCTGATTACTGGCGGCAGCCAGGGCGCTCGCAGCATCAATCGGGCTGCGTTGACGTTACATCGACGCTTTGCAGAAAAGAAAGATTTGCAGATATTTCATATTACTGGTCAGACAGATTATAATGATATAATACACACATTGTCCTCTGAGAGAATTCCTTTCAATGAGGTTGCTTCAGGAAAAATTGTGCTGCCCTATCTGCATGAGATGCCAAAAGCACTGGCAGCTGCCGCTTTGGTGGTTTCCAGAGCCGGTGCGATCGGGTTGGCGGAGTTGACGTTACGTGGTCTTCCATCCATTCTCATTCCATATCCGTATGCAGCGGAGAATCACCAGGAAATCAATGCACGCGCCCTTGAAAAAAACGGCGCCGCTGTAGTAATAAGGGATGCAGAACTCACTGGGGAAATGTTGTCGGAAAAAATACAGGCGTTGATTTCCGATGCAAAGACTCTGCATGAAATGGCAGGGGCCGCGGCCGCAATGGGGCGTCCACACGCGGCTGAAGAGATAGCGGGTATAGCTTTTGAGCTTTTCGGACGGGATTGTTCGTGAGTAAATAGTATCTTTTGGGGAGGAAATGCTTTTGTTGCTTGAGGAAACGCAATCGTATCATTTTATTGGAGTTGGCGGCGCCGGAATGAGCGCCATCGCATACGTTTTATTGAAAAAAGGATATCGTGTCTCCGGATCGGATCTTCATGCATCGGAGGCGACGGCAAGATTGTCCAGTTGTGGCGCCGCGATTTTCATGGGACATGCGGCGGCGAATTTATATGATGTTGGAGCGGTTGTGTTATCAAGCGCAATCAGACCTGATAATCCTGAGCTCATCGAAGCGCGCCTGCGGGGCTTGCCTATCTATCATCGGGCTGATGTGCTTGCAGCATTGTTGAACCAATGTGATGGAATTGCGGTAGCTGGTTCACACGGGAAAACGACGACAACTTCGATGATTGCTTATCTATTGGAAAAAGCGGGATTGGATCCTAATGTTCTTATCGGTGGCGATCTTGAGGCCATTGGCGGTAACGCCAAGGTGGGTGAAAGCAGCTATTTGGTTGCAGAAGCGGATGAAAGCGATGGGTCGTTTCTGAAATTCACTCCTCAGATAGCCGTTGTGACGAATATCGAAAATGATCATATGGATCACTATGGCAATGAAACTGAAATTCGCAAGGCTTTCGTGCAATTCATAAATCAGGTTAAACCGGGTGGTTTTGCGGTTCTCGGGCTTGACAGTCCTGCTGTGAAAATGGTGGTGGCAAAAATCAAGACCCCTTATATTTCCTATGCGTTGAATGGGGACGCAGAGTACACTGCCCGCAACATAGTTACGCGTGGAACAGAGACGACTTTTGAAGTTTGGCGTTGGGGTGAACTACAGGGAACTATGTCGATCGGGGTGCCTGGGCGCCATAATGTCATGAATTGTCTGGCCTGCGTGGCCGTCGGAATTTATTTGGGCATAACATTCGGACAGATTGCCTCGATTATGCCCGGATTTGGCGGCGCAAAGCGCCGGTTCCAAACCAAGGGAAAAGAAAGCGGCATTTGGGTTGTGGACGACTATGGCCATCATCCGACAGAGGTTCTGACGACGCTACATGGCGCCAAGGCTGCAACCACTGGTCGGGTTGTCTGCGTGTTTCAGCCGCATCGCTTTTCACGGACCCAATTATTGGCCCATGAATTTGGTACAGCTTTTTCGCCCGCTGATGTATTGGTGTTGACAGATATTTATTCGGCTGGAGAGGACCCCATTGAGGGAATATCAGGTGAAACTATCGTGCGGGAAGTGCAGCGGCAAACAGGGCAACTGGTGTATTATTGTCCGGACGCTGCTGCATTGGAAGAATGTATTTTGCCGTTGTTACGTTCAGGCGATTTGCTGATTACAATGGGCGCAGGAAATATTTTTCAGACAGGTGAGCGAATCGTCGAGCGCCTGACAAAAAAATCACTGGAGGCGATCAATATGCAGCGCAAAAAGATTGGCGTAGTGATGGGCGGACCGTCGGCGGAACGTGAAGTATCTATGAATACCGGCAACGCCATAGTAGCTGCGCTTCGTGAGAAAGACTACGATGTTGTCGGAATCGACCTTGATCCGCCTCGATTTGTAGAACAATTGCGTGAAAATGGCGTTGAGATTGTATTTAATGCAATTCATGGATTGTTTGGCGAGGATGGGCGTTTGCAGGGAGCGTTGGAGTTGCTGGGAATTCCTTATACCGGTTCCGGCGTGCTGGCCAGCGCTGTTGCGATGGATAAGGGGATGTCAAAACGATTGTTTGTCTCGACGAACATTCCGACGCCAAGATATCAGCTGTTGAAGCGAGATCAGGGAATGGGACCGGACGTACTGCAACAGGTTCTGGATGAATTTGAACCCCCTTTTGTTGTCAAGCCTTCCACCCAGGGGTCGACGATCGGGCTGACCATAGTGCAGGAAGCGGAAGAACTGGCAGCAGCGTTGGAAAAAGCATTTTCTTATGATACCGAAGTGCTTGTGGAAGAATTCATTGATGGCACAGAATTAACGGTGGGCATTCTTGGCGGTAGTAGCCCGGAAGCGTTGCCGGTCATCGAAATTGTCCCTTACTCCGGCGTATACGATTATCATGCGAAGTATACCAAAGGCGCTACTGAATATTTTGTGCCTGCACGCATTGACGCAGAAACAGCCCGCCTGACAAAGGAGGTGGCTATCGAAGCTTTTAAAATCCTCGGTTGTTCGGGCGTGGCGCGGGTAGATGTCAGACTTGATCCTTCCAATCATCCCTATGTGCTGGAAGTCAACACAATACCGGGTATGACGGGAACGAGCCTGGTTCCTAAAGCCGCGGCTGCAGCCGGAATGTCTTTTCCGGAGTTATGTGAACGCATTCTTCTGATGACTTCGGGACGGTAATTTCATGGAAGTTACAGGTCGGAAGAGAAAAAAGCCCCGGTGGGTCTTTGAGTGGATGCTGTTTCTGTTTATCTGCATGGGCCTAATCGCTTGGCAATGTTATTCGCGGCCAGTTTATTTGTTTCTGCAGACAGTCACTGTGGTTGGTAATCAAAAAATTGAAACGGATGAAATATTTCGGATGGCTGGCGTCGCATCCAATCAAGGTCCCGTATGGTTTTGGGATGCAAAAGATTTTTTTGCCATTTTGCGTGATGATTTGAGAGTGGAGAGCATATCGGCAGTGTACGAGTGGCCGGCGTCTTTGACAATACATGTTAAAGAACGGCGCTCACTGGCTTATGTTGCCAGCCAACATGGGTTCCTGGATATTGATGCTACCGGAACGGTGATCTCAATATCCAGAAATCTCAAGAACATGGAAGCTCCCATTATCACTGGATTCAAAGCGGGACGTATCTTTCCGGGTAGTCAGATTAACGATCCGAGTGTATATAGTGTTTTGGAGTATTTAGTGGCGCTTAACAAAGAGACACGGGATCAAATATCGGAGGTGCGCTTAACTCCGAAAGATGGCGTTACCGTTATTACTTTAAACAATATCAAGATCCGCCTGGGATCTTTAGAACGCATCCGGGAAAAGGCGAGACTGACTCAGGATATTCTTCAAGAGGTCAGTGCAAAATCCGTGCCTGTAGATTCTATCGATCTTGTGCACGACAAACCCGTGCTGAGGTTTCGGATTTAACTAAAAAAAATTAGAGGAGGAGTAAATTTGGGCGCCCTCAAGCAGGGACGAGTGGCTCTCGCGTTTGTCTGTGTTGTCCTGGGAATTATGCTGGCCGTTCAATTTCGGACGACACAGGATATCCGATCGACGATTCCGTTCCAACGTGCGGAAGATTTGTCGCAACGACTCAGGCAAGCTGAAAAGGAACGCGATACAGCGCTGCGTCAAATGCAGGAAATGCAAAATTCAACACTCGACGAAACGATTACTAAAGAAGCGGAATTGTTCAGAATGGCGGCTGGATATCTGCAGGTACAGGGACCAGGTGTGACTGTGACAATTGATGACAGCAAACGTGCCATGAAACCCGGCGAAAATCCGAACTTATATTTAATTCATGATGATGATATGCTAAAAGTGATCAATGAATTATGGGCCGCAGGAGCCGAAGCGATATCGATTAATGACCAACGACTGGTGATTGGCTCTGAAATTCGATGCGCCGGACCAACTATCTCGGTTAATAACGCCAGATATTCTCCACCCTATGAAATTCGTGCGATTGGTGATCCCAAAACATTGGAGAATTCCCTAAAAATGCGGGGAGGCGTAATCGAAACTCTTCAGTTTTGGGGAATTCAGGCAACGATAAAAACACAGCCCCTCATTAAAATTTCTGCATATAAAGGCGCTCACAAATACCAGTTTGCGAAGCCGGTACAGGAGGGCGCGCAAAAATGACATTACCGATATTGGCCGTTTTGGCGGGAATACCGATTGGATTGCTTTTCCCGGTTAGTATGCCTGTTGAATATGGGAAATTTTTAGCAGTTGCCTTATTGGCGTCGCTTGATTCAGTCTTTGGCGGATTACGCTCGGGACTGGAAGAAAAATTTGATAACACAATAT